>JBQCGE010000660.1:0-6552 GCA_051955955.1 Verrucomicrobiota bacterium | reverse complement strand
GGTCGTCGATAAGCTGCCACTTTGATTGGCGCTGCGCGACGTGTCACTCTGCCTTGAAAGCGATCCACTCGTTGATTGCGAGGTGCTTTGCGATGGCGTAGTGCTCTGCCCGAGCGATCCCGTTCCGCTCACTCCCGGTGTTGCCGAGCGGCTCGTGCTCGTGGCTGAGCCAGATACATCCGTGGTTGTGGAGCTGCCTGTGGCATTCACTCCCGCGCTGCCAGTCGCCGTTCCGGGGGTGGTGGTTGCGCCATTGATCGTTGTATCGTTATAGGTGTTGTTGATCGACGAGCTTCCGCTCACGTCAGGCGTCGTTGTCGTGGCACCTGAAGTTCCAAGCGTTCCGGTTGCAGATGTTGCCCCGGTTGTGCTCGTGTCAGTGGTGCTGGTCGATGTTGCACTTGAAGTCGACGGTTCGCTGCTGGTTGTTCCGTAAACTGTGGTTCCGGGCATTCCAACGGCGGTGCCGTCCGTCGTTCCGTAAGTACTCACCCTGCTTTCATGTTCCGAAGCACAACCGGCCAGGAACAAAATGGATGCCGTTAAAACTGCGAGTTTTTGCATAATCCTCCTTTTTAAGCGTCATTCCGCGGTCCAAAAAACGCCGCGTTCAATGACGTATTCAACTTCAATGCATTGCGGCCCGCGACAATGAGAAGTTTGCCGTTTCAGAAGGTGCAGTTCTGGGCGGCAATTCGAGTCAGGGAAATGCTCAGGAGAACCTTCAGGGTTCTCCGATTCGGATGCGGAAGTATTGCTTGTCATCGAACATCCGCTGAATCAATACCCGGTTGGTGGACGTGGCAGGGAAGGTAGTTTGATTCGCCGGATTTTCCAACAGGCTCCAGGTAGGATTTTGCAAGTCAGTCGTAAAATCGATCAGAATGGACCGATTCGCCGGTTGCTCATAATGGAAGGTCGCGGTTGAATTCGTTTGAGAAAATTCTACCGCAAACTTACTCAGCGCATCGAGCGGATCGCTGCTTGAAAGTTATTCGCTATAATTGTTCGCACCGTCGCCGTCGGGGTCTGAGCCGGGTTCAGAGTCCGGGTTTTGGCTGTTGAACACCAGGTTGGTCCAATCACTATACGATTGATAATTGGCTAAATCTTTGGTGATCCACTCCGTAAGCAGCTTGACCGCTTCTTCATCGACGACTTTAGAGGCGAGCGGCGGCATTTGCCCCCGTCCGCGGATTGAGATGCGGGTCAACAGCGTCGAATGCGCCGGATCATTTGGGACCACAACCCGGTTGTTTGTATCGCCAAGGTTATTCGCCACGGTGCCATTGATGATGTTGGCAAAAGGCAACGCGATCGATAATCGCGCATCCCATGCCGTGTGCGCACTTCCCTCGGGCTGATGACAGTAAACGCAATTTGCTGCAAGGTACGACTTCACGCGATAGGTCAGACTGACGCTTTCGTCGTCGGCGCGTGCCATCGTCCTAAAGCCGGCAGTGGAAGTGGGTGGGTTTTCAAAGAATCCCGCATGTGCCAACGCGCTGATTTGGTTTGTTTCAACATCGCCATAAGTCATGGCACGATTCATCTGGGCGGTATTGAACCCAAGCACGTAACCAGCAGGTGCGGTGTGGCAGCTTAAACATTGTGATCGACTCGGAAAACGCCAGGTTTGCGTTCGAGTCATGGTTGGTTCCTGGATTTCATAAACCTGCTCCTCGCCTTCCGCAGGGACGAGGGTAGCATCTTCGCCGGTTGCATCCCACTTATAGGTCAATCCATACAGCCCTTTTGAGCCGTTCACCAGCACCCGCGTTTCAATGCGCCGCGATGAGGAAGGATCACCCGAAATCGTTTCCAATTCGAAATGTTTGATCCAAACACCGCCCGTAGGGAAAATCCAATTCCCAGCTGCGGAAAACCGCATTGTTTTGTCCGTAGGGATCGAGAACCAACGTTTCTTGCTCGCTCCATCCGACCAAAATGAGACGTTTACATCGTATGGATAGATGCCGGTGTTAGGTTGGAGTGTCGCCAGATTGGCGAAAATTCCGGTAGCGCTGAGTTTATCCGGATAAGTTATACTTGAGGAGTTGGTGTCAATCAGGGCAAGAATCTTTCCACGGTCATGATCCACCGCCAATACATTGCCATTGCGCGGGTCCCATCCAAAGCCAGCGATCCCGGTTCTTGTCAGGAGATTGACTGGTTTGGGAGGAGGCGCGGCATCAATATCCAACGCCCAAACGTTTCCGCTCACGTAATCGGCGTAAATCAATTTGCCGTAAAGTGAGGGGTACAACGTGCCTCGATAGACAACACCACAGGTAACAGAGAAGCCCCAGTCCGGACCAAATCCGGTGCTGTAATCAACCAACGGGTCGATTACGTCCACGCCGGGAGGGACCGGAGCCTTTGGCCCATTGGTTTTCCCTTCCTTGAACGACCAACCGTAATTGCCTCCTTTCACAACGTGGTTAATTTCCTCACGCGTGTGCTGGCCCACATCACCCTCGTAAATCTCGCCGGTGAGCGGATCGAAAGAAAAGCGCCAGGGATTGCGGAAACCGACCGCCCAAAATTCATCGCGCACTTGAGCTGGATCGACGCTTAGGCCGTTGAAGCTTGTCGCGCCTACGAACGGATTGTCGGCCGGAATGTAATAATTCTCGGAATTTGCGGGATGCGGATTCGGAGGGAGATTCCCCGGCAGTTTATCGACATCAATTCGCATGATTGCGGAGAAAAAGTTTTTATCAATGTGTTGGGCATTATTGTAATCGTCCCCGGTTCCTCCATCTCCTTCGTCACCCGTGGCTATGTAAAGATACCCATCCGGGCCGAAAGTAACCTGATTGATGTTGTGCCCTTCTCCAATATCGTACTGATTTATGTAAATGATTTCGGAATCGGCCAGTCCGGTTTGATGGTCAGCCGAAGCTCGAAATTCTGATACGCGATTGTAATTCCCATCCCCTTGAGCGGTGTTGGTTAAGGTATTGTAAGTGACAAAGAATCTTCCGTTCGTCTGGAAATCCGGATGAAACGCAAGGCTGCTTAACCCTTCAGTTCTGCGGTCTGTCACCCAGTCAGAAGCCGTGACCCTGGAACTGATATCCATGAAAAGTCGCTTGGTCGGATTCCTAAGGTCATCGATGACCATGATTCTGCCATCGCGTTCCACCACAAACATTCGGTTCGTTTCACCGGGCGGAATTGCGATCGCCACCGGGCGAGTAAAGGTCAAGTCGGGAAAAACATCCGTAAGTGTAACCTGGGCATTGGTGGATGGCGCTGATTGCGGATAGACGTTTAATGTTGTGTTCGGCTCCCGAACGAGTTGCGCCAAACCGTTGCTCTCGCAGATAACTAAAAGCAGGCAGAGCTTAATGAAAGACAACAAAGGTTTGCTTTTCCGCCAATCATTTTTCCAAAAATTCTTCATTATTCCGTAAGTAGCTGATTTAGGAGTGAGTCGACTTCCGAGTCCGATAACTCGTTGATATCCATTTCGGTTGCATCCGGGTTTTGAGAATCGGTTTCGGAGCTCTCCGGGAACTGATTCACCAACGCGGCAAGCCCCCGGACAGTTGGGTTCTGAAACAGGGTCGCCAGGGTAACTTTACTCCGAAATACCCGGTTGATTTGGGAAATTGCCCGGGTAGCCAAAAGTGAGTCGCCTCCAATGTGGAAGAGATTATCCGTCATGCTCAGCGACTTCACCTGGAGAAATTGACGCCAAATATCGGCAATTTTGGACTCAACCGCATCGGCCGGTTCAATATTCTCTTTTGAATCCGAATGATCAGGAACCGTGCTGGCCAATTTTTTGCGGTCTACTTTTCCATTTGCGGTCAGTGGAAGAGTCGAAACAGGAATGAGCCGGGTGGGGCATAAATGCGCCGGCAAAACTTTGGAAAGCGATGAAAAAATGTTCTGTTCGTTAAAAATCTGTGGGTTGGCTGTAACCACATAAGCCACGAGCGATTTTGCTTTGTCCTTTGAAATGTGAACAATCGCGCATGCATCCTTAATCTCCGACAATTTGCGCAAGGCAGCTTCGACTTCTCCAAGTTCGATTCTGAAGCCACGGATCTTTACCTGGTTGTCCAACCGTCCCAGGAATTCGATTGTTCCATTTTCCAACCACCGTGCCCTGTCCCCGGTATTATAAACGAGCTCAGAATTGCGCGTGACCGGGTTTGGAATGAATTTGGTGCGGGTGAGTTCAGAATCCTTCAGATACCCAAGGCTAAGTCCAGCACCACCGGTGTAAAGCGTGCCGGGAACTCCTGCTGGCACAGGCCGCAACTGCTCGTCCAGAATGTAAACAGTCGTATTTGCTATCGGCGTTCCAATTGGAATCGAAGTGTTTTCTTCAAACCCCCGTGGGATTGTGTAGCAGCAGGTAAATGTCGTATTCTCTGTGGGACCGTATCCATTAATGAATCGGGTATTTGGCAGAGAGGCCATTGCTTTGCGAACATGTTCGGGGGATAGGACGTCCCCGCCAATCAGGAGTTGTTGGACTGAGCGTAAAGCCAAAGGATTTTTGTCAACGATGGTATTAAACAATCCTGCAGTAAGCCAAAGGGTTGTGACTTTATCTTCCTGAATAACCGCCTCAAACTGTTCTATCGAATCGAAGTGGGGAGGGTATATGGCAAGTGTTCCACCGTTTAATAAAGGTCCCCAGATTTCAAGGGTAGATGCGTCGAACGAAACGGGGGCAAAAGCCAAAAAAGTCTGGTCGCTGGATAAGTCCGCAAAATTTGTATTTTTGACGAGGCGTATAATTGCGCGATGTGGAACAACAACCCCTTTGGCCACTCCCGTGGAACCCGAGGTGAACATTACATACGCGGGAGAATCTCCAGGGATTTGTGGCGTTGAAACACGTTCATCAGCTTCGGACCGAAGATCGGTCGAGTGTAATATTTGCAGTTGGAGGCCCCCTGGCTGCTGGAATTCATGATCGCAGATCAACACCCGAGGATTAGTTTGATCCAGTATCTGGTGAATTCGTTCTACCGGATAATCTGGATCAATCGGAACATATGCTCCGCCTGTCTTGAGAATCGCAAGCAGCACCGCAATGAGCTCCGGCGAACGCTTCATGCTCACACCGACGAAACTTCCCAGGGTTACACCGTATTCCAACAAGGAGCGCGCGATCTGATCAACACGATTTCCGAGGTCTGCGTAGATGATGCATTCCTTTTGAAACTTCAAGGCGATCGAATCCGGCGCGGACAATACCTGTTCCTGAAACAGTGAGTAGACAGATTCAGTCCGTGGAAAGTCAGTCTTGATTCCTGACCAGGACAGAACTTTTTCCCTTTCACCAGGGAGCATTAGATCGGTATCTCGAATGAGAGTTTCCGGAACAGCAGCGATTCGCTCCAGGACTGTCTTAAACCGATTAACAAACGCCTCAATGCTGGCATGGCGGAACAAGGCGGTATCGTATTCCAGTTCTCCTAATAGCACCTCACCGTAGTCGATCAATGTTAAGCAAAGATCGAACTTGGAGGTTCCGGTGTGTAATGCGACCGGTTGCGTCCCAAGTCCTCCCAGGTTTAGCTCGGCTTGGGAAGCGGGGAAATATTGGAAAACAATTCTGGAGAGCGACGGCTTGGCATCATGAGATGAAATGCCAATACTTTTAAGAATTTCCCGGAAGGAGACTTTGCTGTGCCCGAGGGCTTCGAGGCAAAAATCGCGAACGTTTTGAATATGCGAGCTTAAGGATAACCCTGGATTTATTCGGCAAGGCATTGGCAGCAGATTAACCAGGTAGCCAATGGTCTTTTCGATCTCGGGATCAAGGCGATTGCTGAACGGTGTGGCGATCGTGAAATTCCGTTGATTTGTAAACCGATAAATCAAGACTTGAAGCGCTGCCAGCAATACCATGTAAACACTGGATCGATTTTTACGCGCCAGGGTTTTTATCTTCGACGCGAGTTCCGGTGCGATTTCAAACCGTTCCAATGCCCCTGAAAACGAAGCCGAAGCGGGCCGTGAATAATCAAGAGGGAAATCCAACTCTTCAGAGCAACCTTCAAGATTGTCATGCCAAAATTTTAAGGAATCAGAGTTATCCAATTTTGATTCCTGCAAAGCGTAATCAATGAATTGGGCTGGAACGGTTTTAAAAGGATCGGATATTCCGGCTTTTAGAGCATTATAGCTGAGGCTTAATTCTTCGAACAAAACCGAAAGGGAGGACATATCCCCGAGAATGTGATGAAGCACAAACAAAAGCACATGCTCCGTAGTGGAAACCCGGAAAAGTGCGACTCTAAAACCGGGTGCTTCCGCCAGGTTGAATGGCGTTGATGCTGATTCGAGTAGTTTATCGGATAATAAAGTATTTAATTCAAGCTGAGGAACTTGGGTTAAATCGTAAAACTCAATTGCTATTTCGTTAGATGAAACGATTTCCTGAATGGGGCCTGAATCGGTTTCGATAATTTTAGTCCGCAACGCTCCGTGCCGCTCTACTATGAGATTGAGGGCATGAGTCAAACCGTCCAGATCGAGATCTCCCACTAACCGAAATGCCATTGGCATGTGGTAAACGGG
>JBQCGE010000659.1:0-3226 GCA_051955955.1 Verrucomicrobiota bacterium | reverse complement strand
CTTTTGAGCTTGCCCGACGTTCCTGTAGCGTGGCTTGTGACGGACGCCTCACCCCCGACTGAGTGCGAACGTGGCAGAGCCGTCTCGGCTCTCTTGGCTTAAGTCCAGCAGCAAGGTGCCCCACCCACTTTAGTTAAGCCGCTGCCTTTGGGTTGCTTTGTGAAAGTTACTCAGGGTGCAACCGGGGTATTCCTCATAGTATCCGCAAATCTACTGGCTTACCTTTTATCATGGGCAATTTAATCCCATAACGAGAGGAGAGAATACTTATGAGAGATGATCAAATTCAGGAAAACAGGGTTACAGACACGCCAAAAGATGCGAATCGCGATCCAATCACCGGCACGCCAGGGGCTCATCCAGTAGGCACTGGAGTGGGGGCAACGGGCGGCGGCGCAGCGGGTGCTGCAATCGGCGGAGCAGTAGGCGGCCCGGTCGGTGCTGCAATCGGTTTGGCTGCGGGCGCTATCGCAGGTGGCCTGGCTGGCAAGGGTGCGGCAGAAGCAGTGAACCCAACCGTCGAGGATACGTATTGGCGGGATAATTATAGTTCACAACCGTACGTCGAGCGGAGTTACACCTACGATGATTATGGCCCGGCCTATCGCGTCGGGTACGAAGGTTATGCGCGTTATTGTGATAGCGGAAAATGCTTCGATGACGTTGAACCCGATCTGCGTAATTCATGGGAATCAACCAAGGGCAAATCCCGTCTGGATTGGGAACGCGCCAAGATGGCGAGCCGCTCCGCATGGGACCGCGTGGAACGCGCGATGCCAGGCGATGCTGACCACGATGGGAAATAAGGTAATGACCTTTGATTCACGGCCCGCTTCGCGCGGGCCTTTTTTATTCTCCCAAAAATCTTCTGAACTCAATTTCGGGCTCGCAATAAAAACTGCGTTCCACCCCGAACCATTGAAACGCCACCCGTCGCGCATGCAATGCGTGATTCTCCAGGATCAATTCTCGTTTCTGCTCGATCGTTAATCGGTCGTGCACAAAATCCAGGTAGAGGTTCTCATTTCCGCCATACATTTTATCGCCGACAATCGGATGACCGATATGGCTCAGGTGGATTCGAATCTGGTGCTTTCGCCCGGTGAAAAGCAGGATGCGCAGTTTCGAAAATTTTTTATTGTCGCGTTCAAACCTGCGCTCGACGGAAATAAATGTCTCCGCGCTTGAACCCTCCGGCGTTACGCAATCCTTAATCGCGATTGCGCTCTCCATGTCCTTCCCGAGCGGCGCTGAAATGCGAACGCCATCTTGCGCGAGGTGCCCATGCACAATGGCCACATACTCCTTCTGCACCGCGCGATCTTCCCAAATTTTGCGAAACCGAGCGGCGCTCTCGCTGCTTTTGGCCATCAAAACAATCCCGCTCGTCTCCCGGTCCAGGCGGTTGATCATATGCGGCGGCTCGTCGCTACTCAGGTATAACCGGGCGCGGCTGATCAGGCTGGAGTACTCATCTCCCTTTGTTGGATGGCAAACAAGCCCGGCCGGTTTATTTACGACCAGGAGTTCCTCATCCTCGGCAATCACTTCAAATAATTTTTCCATTCCCGCAAATCAATCTCCTGCAGCACGCGTCAACTCAGCACGGCTTTCTTTCCTCACCGAACGTCGTCCTTCCGAAATATCTTGCGCGCCCGGCCTGTTGCCCTAATTAATCCCAATGGTTCCCGCACTGATCACGACGCTGTTGTTTTCCATTTCCGCGGTGGCGGGAAGCCGCTTGAGCCGTTTGCTCGGTGGAATCCAGGCAAATTTCTCGCGCATCATTTTAGCCACTTTGCTGCTCGGTGCGTACGCTCACATCTTCGGCACTGGGCTCACCGGCAAGGGACTCGCTTTGTTCATGTTTAGTGGCCTGATCGGTTTCGGCATCGGTGATCTTTCCCTCTACCAGGCATTTCCCCTGATCGGCTCCCGCCTTTGCATGATCATGGTACACTGCCTCGCAGCACCCGTGGCCGCAACCGTCGAGTGGCTCTGGATGGGAACGATCCTGACGCCCTTTCAAATCCTGTGTGGGGTCGTGATTCTCGTCGGTGTTGCGACTGCGCTCGCCCCGAGTGAACACCTGCACTTGCCCCGAGCTGTCCTTGCGCGGGGAACTGCCTTTGGGCTGGTTGCGGCTTTATGCCAGGCAGGCGGGGCATTGATGAGCCGAAAGGCTTATGCGGTCGCAGCACTCGCGGGTGAACATCCGGACGGGATCACCGCCGCCTACCAACGGATTTGCGGAGGACTTCCCATCGCAATCGCAGCCTTCATCATCTTCAGGCTGCGCAACGGTTCAACTCCGTTCGATCTGCGGCGTGCCTGGAAATGGCTGGCTCTAAACGGGACCGCCGGGCCAGCGCTGGGCGTGAGCTGCTTTCAATGGGCCCTCTCCACCACGCCGACAGGAATTGTCCTCCCGATCATCGCACTCACTCCAGTGGTGATCATTCCATTCTCAATTCAGGTGGAGGGAGAAAAACCAAGCCCGCGCTCCCTGCTTGGCGGAATCATCGCCGTCATTGGAGTCGCGGGCCTGCACATCTCACTGGCTCACCGCTAAGGAGAGCGGATTACGAATTATCGCCATCCAGCAAAGCTCCCAGGCCGCCGAGCAGAGAACCTTCCCCACGGCGCGTTCCCCCTGCCTTTGGTGATGCGGCATAAATACGATCCGCCAGGCGGCTGAATGGCAGCGATTGCAACCAGACGCGACCTGGACCTCGTAAAGTCGCAAAGAATAGTCCCTCGCCGCCGAACAAAGCCGATTTAATTTTGCCGACAAACTGGATGTCATAACTGACTGATGGCGTGAACGCCACGATGCAGCCCGTATCAACGCGGAGCATTTCCCCCGGCGCGAGATCGCGCTGCATCAAGGTCCCGCCGGCATGGACAAAAGCCCAGCCATCGCCCTGCAGCCGTTGCATGATGAATCCTTCGCCGCCGAACAATCCGGCTCCGATTTTCTTATTAAACGCAATGCCGACGCTCACCCCTTTTGCCGCGCACAGAAAAGAATCTTTTTGTGCAATCAGTTCGCCGCCAATTTGGGGTAGGTGCACGGGAATGATTTTCCCGGGATAAGGCGCGCCAAACGCAACGCGCTTCTTTCCGTAGCCGCGATTATGAAAAACGGTCATGAAGAGCGATTCACCAGTGAGCAACCGTTTGCCCGCGCCCATTAACGCACCCATGAAGCCGCTCGTTTGCTGCG
>JBQCGE010000658.1:0-6875 GCA_051955955.1 Verrucomicrobiota bacterium | reverse complement strand
ACCGCGGCGGTGCTGGCCATGTACATGGTTGCCTGTTTTGGAAATGATCCCTATTTCCTGAAAGAACACAGGGGCGATTTTGCCAATAACTTATATTTTCTGATTTTGACGGGGATTATCGTGGTTGCCGGCAGTGGTTACCATTTTCTTCTTCGCTATCGTGAATACGCACTCCTTTTTGAACTGGATAAAAGCAAAAAAGAGATCGAGCAGAACCACCGCAAGCTCCAGGAGATTGACGAGGTTAAGAGCCGCTTTTTTGCCAATATCAGCCATGAACTTCGCACCCCACTGACCTTGCTGCTGGCTCCGCTGGAATCACTTGCCCCTTTTGCTCGCCGCTCCCTTCCTCCGGACAAAGTGGAATTAATCACAACGATGCAGGCAAACGGAATGCGGCTGCTCAAACTGATTAACGACTTGCTCGACCTGGTTCGCCTCGAATCCGGGCGCATGCAGGTGAAGCAGGAACCGCTGAACGTGGAGGCATTCATTGGCGGGTTAATCCAATCGATTAAGAACGTCGCAATGGATAAGCGGATCGAGTTACGTTCCTACATTGGGCACGACGTTGGCAATGTTTTGGCAGATCGCGACAAATGGGAAAAAATCCTTCTGAACCTGATGTTTAACGCGATCAAGTTCACTCCGGCTCGAGGCCTTGTTTCAGTGCGGGTGGAAAAGGAGGACGCCAAGCTCGTTCTCGAGGTCAAGGATAGCGGGATGGGCATATCCAAGGAAAACCTGCCGAACGTATTCAGTCGATTCTGGCAGGCGGATACTTCATCCCAACGCAAATTCCAGGGGGCTGGGATAGGCCTGGCCCTGGTGAAGGAGCTTGTTGAAGCGCAGGACGGAACTGCGCAGGTCCAAAGTGAGGTGGGCAAGGGAACAACTTTTACAATTACTCTGCCCTATTTGGCTTCGGAAGTCGCGCCCGCTGAGGAACCGATGCTTTTCGCGGACGCACCCTCTCGACAAACGAGCACCACGGAGAACGAAACGGGGAATGGAGAATGGCTCAGCACGCTTTATCGTCGCGCTGAATTTTTTCCTTCCTTGAACCCGGTACAGGAATCTTTGCGCCCCTTCGAAACAGTGCAGCGGAACGGCGCTCCAAGCGTTCTGATTGCTGATGATGAGCCGGACATGCTGCGCTTTCTCAAATCGCAGCTCCAGCCCCATTACCAGGTCATTGAAGCAGTCGATGGACGCCAGGCTTTTGAAAAGGCTGCACAGTTCCTGCCCGATCTCGTCATTCTCGACATGATGATGCCGGAAAAAGATGGCCTGCAAGTCTGCCGTGAATTGCGCGACCGAACTTCCACGCGGCGCATTCCCATTGTTCTTTTAACTGCCAGAGCGGATGAGGAAACAAAGATTCAATCGCTTGATGCCGGGGCGAGCGACTTTCTTTCAAAGCCATTTTCGACGACTGAATTGCACGTCCGCGTCAAAAACCTGATCGAGTCGCATGAATATCAGCGCAAGCTCAGCAAACAAAATCAGATTTTGGAAGCCACTCTGCAGCAATTGAAGGAGACGGAAACGCAGTTGGTGCAAAGCGAAAAATTGGCGGGCCTTGGAAGAATGAGTGCTGGAATCATTCACGAAATCAACAACCCACTGAACTTCGCCAAAACGGCGACGCATCTGCTGAAAAAGACCGCCTCGCAATTGCCCAACGAAGACCAGGAGGATTATATGGATACCCTCAAGGATCTTGAAGAAGGGATTGATCGCGTCCGCACTATTGTTTCCGATCTCCGCTCCTTTAGCCATCCCAACGCCGAAAGCTTTGAGGAAGTCTCAATTCCCAACGTCCTCACATCCACCCTGCGCTTCCTGAGCCATGAGTGGAAAGACAAGGTTCGGATCACCCAAAATTTTGCTGAGGACCACACCACTGTTTGGGGTAATCGACATCAGCTGATTCAGCTCATGATCAACCTCTTGCAAAATTCCATCGACGCTCTCAAGAAGAAGGAATATTCCGCCGATAAACCTGCTATTGAGATTTCTGGTAATTTGAAAGAGGATGGCAGGTACCTGTTAGTCATTCGTGATAATGGGCCGGGCATTTCGCCGGAGAACGTCAGCCGCATATTCGATCCGTTCTTTACCACAAAGGATGTTGGTGAAGGAATGGGCTTGGGCTTAAGTATTTGTTATCGTATAATGGAATCTCACCAGGGCCGAATAACGGTCCATTCGGAGCTTGGAGAATACTGTGAATTTAGATTGGATTTTCCCTCGAGACAAAGCAAGGAAGTAACCGCTGAAGCTTAGTTCGGCAATTATGCAGAATTTTTACGATTATAAAAAGTTTGCCATCCTTTATGTGGATGACGAGGAAAAGTCACTCAAGTACTTTACCCGCGCGTTTCAGGATCAATTCCGCGTGTTCACCGCGAATAACGCGCAAGACGGCTATGCGTTGCTGGAGCAGCATAAGGATGAAATCGGCATCATCATGACCGACCAACGAATGCCGGGTGAAAAGGGAGTGCAATTGCTCGAGAAAACGCGCCAACTCCGCCCGCGGATCATTCGCATGCTTGCTACCGCATTTTCCGATCTCGATGCGGCGATTGATGCGGTGAACAGCGGCGCAATTTATAAGTATGTGCACAAGCCCTGGGATGTTCCCAACCTGGAAGTCACGCTGCGGCGCGCGCTCGAATTCTTCATGGTCCAGCGGGAACGCGACCAATTGCTGCGCGAAAAGTTAAGCGTGCTGCACAATCTAATGATTACCGACCGGGTGGTCAGCCTCGGCGTCCTGGCCGCCGGCCTCGGTCACCATATCCGAAATTCCCTGGTCGCCATCCGCACCTTCCTTGATCTTGCTCCGGAGAAGTTGCAGGAAGAAAAAGTCGACCTGGAGGAACTTCGCAACCCAAATTTCTGGAATGATTTCTACGGCCATGTGCAAAAGCAATTGCTGCGCATCACCGAATTGCTGACCGATCTAGGCCTTGCCACCAATGAACCGCAATCACGGTTCACGGACTCGGTTAATCTCCGTGCAATCCTCGACTAAGTGATTCCGCGCACACGCACCCGGTTGGAAAACAAAACGATTGCCATAGAAAATAACATTCCCGCTGACCTTCCCGGCATGCAGGTGGACAAACAAAAGCTCACTCGCTTTTTTGAACTGCTGCTCAAGGATGAAATCCTGAATTTACAAGATGGCGGAAAAGTGGTCTTTAACGCGCGAGAGGAAAAGACTCCGGAAGGGGCTTCGGTCATCAAAATGGAAATTGCGGACAACGGTCCCGGACTTGCAGCGGAATCGATTCGTTCGGTCTTCGATCCATTCTTCGTACGCTATGATAATCCGCAGGAATTTGGCGTGAACCTCATGGCCTGCTTCTTCATCATTTACCACCACGGTGGGAAAATTGACGTGCAGAGCCAGCCTGGACAGGGCACAACGTTTGTCGTGACTCTGCCTCGCGACGCCGCCCAGGGCTCTCTCGTACAAAGTGATCGCGATTTCCTTCCGCAAATGCTTTCAAACGAAACTCTTTGGGAAAAACTGCTCGCGGGCACCATATAATGCGTAAGCCTTGAATAGTGCCTTGCAAAGAGCGACAATGACTAAGGACACCATGAACCCGCGCCTGACCAGCGAGATTTTTTCGGACATCTCCAGCGCTCCGCCACCGAAAAGCTCCCGCGGATTGCTTGTCGTAGATGATGATCCCTCCGTTCGCCATGCGCTCTGGTTTACGTTCCGTGATTTGTACCAGGTCCAGCTCGCAGAATCGGGATCTCAAGCGATTGATGCTTTCGAGAAAAACCGGGCGGATGTCGCCATCGTAGATATACGCATGCCCGGAATGGATGGCATGGAAGTGCTTCGAAGGTTGAAGGAAATCGATCCTCAGGTTGAAGTGATCCTGCTCACGGCCTACGAAACGGTGGATTACATTCGCGAAGCGCTTCGACTCGGTGCCGCGGATTATATTACCAAACCGTTCCGCGTGGAAATTTTGCGGAGCGCGGTTTGCAATGCGATGGAACGGCGCGAAACCGGACGGAAGACTTCCGGGTATAACGAAAAGCTGGAACAACTCCAAAAGGAGATGCATTCGCAGCAGATTCGGGAGGAACTCGCCCGAACACGAAATGAAATTTACGCCAGCATCATCCACGATTTAAATGGCCCACTCACGGTCGTCGCCGGTTATGTGGAATTGACGCAACACCTGATTCAGCACGCAGAGGTGCTTAACCCGGACCAGGTCAATACACTTCGCAATCACTCCAGCCAGATTGCCCGCCAGGTCAAAAATTGCATTGAGCTCTCGCGTCGGTATTTGGGGTTCCTGGAGGGAAAAATTCAGGCCAGCAGCAAAACCGGAATTAAAGAAGCGTTCTATGATGTTGCTGAATTGCTGAAAGCGCATCCCCAGGCCAGGGCGAACGAACTCGTTATTCAACCCTACCAGGAAGAACATTATGCCGCCGTGCATTCTACTGACCTCCTCCAGATTCTCCTGAACCTCACGATCAATGGCCTGCAATGCACTCCGGCCCGGCACAAGGTTGAGCTCTACGCGCGTTATCTGCCTGAACGCGGCCCTCGCCCGTTCCTTCAACCTGCCGCGCATACGGAGTTCATGCGTTCACCTGAATTCCAGGAAAATGGGCCTTTAATTGCGATTTCGGTTCACGATAATGGGCCCGGTATTCCGGATTCTGTGCGGTCCCGCATTTTTGAGCCTTATTTCACCACCAAGCCTCCCGGCCAGGGAACTGGCCTTGGGTTGAGCATTGTGAAGCGGCTCGTCCTGCAATCAAAAGGGGCCATTCATCTTTACTCGATGCCCGGCGAAGGAACGGTTTTTACCGTTTACTTTGCAGTTGGAAAATAATTTGACCTGTCGGAAATACGCCTGGGTCGTAGGCGCCTCGCTTCCAACTTTGCCTTACCGAAGCTTTCTCTGGAAGGCGCTCCGTTGAGGTAAATCGACTTTCTTCATCCGCTTACTTCTTCTATTCTCGAGTTTATGAACCCGAGCAGTAAATGGCGCCACGCCACATTGGCGATATTGCTTTTGTTATGCTTGGTATCAGCTGGAGTGTGGTGGGTGCGGAGCCATTTCCCCCTTTCCCCACCGGTATTTGGTTCCAAAGAGTTTTTCGCTCGGGCGCTCCAATTAGAAAAACAGGAGGAGAGCGAAGCTGCCGTGAATTATTGGGCGGGAGAATTACTGGCCGAGCATTACGGCGCGGTCATGGATCAATTCTGGGATGCAATTAACCATTCAACAAACAAATTCGAAACTGTAAAATCACTCTCTTTCGACTTACTGAGAATCCCTGATTACAAGAATCCTGTTCAAATGTCCCATGGCATTCGGTTGTTTGAAGCCGGAAACAATTTTCAAACAATTTCGCGCGCGACATGGATCGAACAGCTCGCAAATTGGCAACGTTCCGGCTGGGAATTAATCCAGTGTGAATTTCGCCATGTGGCCTTCCAAACAAATTTACATGAAGCAGCAAGCACCTATTACTTCTCAGCGCATCTTCTCCAAAAAACGAATGCCGCACGCGCCATTCTGGAAGGCCAATTGCATTTGCAATGGAGTCGTGATGATAAACCGCGCATCGCCTCAATTGATGCATCCAGGGTTCAGATGCGGTCGCGCAAAGGTGAGCCACCTTTCAAATTAGTTTTGGATCAAGAAGTCGCACCTATGCCCGGCTCATATTTTATTGATCCAATAATTGTCCGGGATCTGAATGGCAATCATTTGCCCGAAATCGTTTTAGCCGCTAAAAATTTAGTTTATCATCAAACCTCGCCCGGCAATTGGGAGACTTCGGTTTTATGTGACGATAACCCAAGGATCATTTTTACAGGTGTTATCGAGGACTTTGACGGCGATGATATTCCTGATTTTCTTTGCGCGCGCTTTGATGGAATGATCCTGTATAAAGGTGCAGGGGGTGGGAAGTTTCCCTCGAATGGACAACTGGTATGGGAAGCAAAACCACATTTAAAATATGGCCAGGCGATCTCATGCGGGGATCTCGACGGCGATGGTGACCTGGACGTTTTTCTCGGCCAATACAATGTGCCGTATGATCATGGCCAGATGCCGCTCCCCTATTTCGATGCAAAGGATGGGTATCCTTCATACCTCCTGCTCAATGACGGCCATGGAATTTTCAAACCTGTCCCTGATGCGGGTGGGCTTGGACCGAAACAATTCCGGCGCATCTACAGCGCATCGCTCGTTGACTGGAACCGCGATGGGCATCTGGACCTGATTACGGTAAGTGATTTCGCGGGCCTGGATGCTTTTAAGAACAACGGAATGGGCCAGTTCGCCGATTTTACAAGTGAATGGTTTGCTGAATCTAAGGGGCTCGGAATGGCACATTCCTTCGCCGATTTTAATTCGGATGGGCAACTCGATCTTATAATGATCGGGATGAACTCACCCGCCGCGGATCGGCTCCATTCGCTCCGCGAAACGCGTCCTTACGATCCGGACGACACTGGCATGCGTCAGGCACTCACATTCGGCAATCGCCTGCTCTTCAGAACTCAAACCGATTTCGCGTCCGAAAACGAAATCAGTTTAAAGGTCGCCCGCACTGGTTGGTCCTGGGGATCCGCCGCCGCCGATTTTGATAATGATGGTTATCCCGACCTGTATATCGCCAACGGGCATGAAAGCAAGGAACTCACGCGCGATTATGAAACGGAGTTTTGGTTGCACGACATTTATATCCGGCCCGCTCGTGAAAATCCGCTCTCGCTCGCATATTTCCAGGATAAATTCAAGCAGACACGGGGAAACGGCTGGTCTTACGGAGGCTACGAAAAGAATCGATTCTTCCTGAATCTT
>JBQCGE010000657.1:0-4686 GCA_051955955.1 Verrucomicrobiota bacterium | reverse complement strand
TGCACGTGCTTTACCTTGGCCCTGTCGATGATGGCAGTGGACAGCGCGGCGGTGGATTTGGTGGCGGGCGCACGAATTATGTTTATCTGCCGGGACAAACCCTGGCTCCCGAAGCAATTTACTTCGATCAGCTCTCCCAGCCAACAAATCTGACTTCGGCTTATCTGAAGCATTTCGACGCGGTGGTGCAGGTGTTCTCCGATAAAGAACTCGGCCCGGAGCAGGAGCAGATGCTGAGCAAGTTCAAGAGCGCCGGCAACGCATTCATCCAATACCCGGAGCGGCCCAGCGACGCGGTGATGCGTGAAGCGGTGCTTGGCAAAGTCAGCTCGAAGGCCAGGTCCGCATGGGAAGCTTTGCTCGCTGCTCGGCCCTCACTGCAGCGGCAACCTGGCGAAGTGCCAAATTACGAGCGGCGTCCGCAGCCGGTGCAGTACCAGCTTCCGCTTTCGCCAAAAGACAGCGCCCGTTACACTCAGGTTCCCGCCGATTTTGAGCTTCAACTTTTCGCCTCGGAACCCGATGTGGTTAAACCGATTTACATGGCCTGGGACGAGCGTGGCCGCGCCTGGGTGGTTGAGGCGCATGATTATCCTCACCATCTCGTTCCTGAAGGCGAAGCGGGCAATGACGATATCAAAATCTGTGAAGATACAGACGGTGATGGCAAGGCGGATAAGTTCACCATTTTTGCGGATAAACTGAATCTCGCGACCTCACTGGTCTTTGTGAATGGTGGCGTAATGGTCTCGCAAGCTCGTCACATGATATTCCTCAAAGATACCAACGGTGATGACAAGGCTGATACACGTGACGTCCTGCTTCCCGGTTGGGGAGTTGGCGACACCCACGCGATGGAAAGCAACCTGAGCCGAGGCTTTGACAATTGGCTCTATGGCTCGGTGGGTTACTCAAACTTCCGCGGCACGGTCGGTGGCAAGGACCTTCAATTCGGCCAGGGCATTTTCCGCTTTAAACCTGATGGTTCCGAGCTGCAATTTCTGCATCAGTTCAACAATAATACATGGGGATTTGGCCTTAACGCTGCTGGCGATGTCTTCGGCTCGACAGCGAACGGCAACCCATCCTTCTATGGATATCTGCCAGCCTACATCCTAAACCCAACACAGCCGGGTCGCGGTCGGCGCGGTGGAAACGGTTTTCGGCCGGGTTATCGGTTGGATGGGAATAACAGTCGGGATGGCTCTGTTGCTGAAGTTCGCCGCTTATCATCCGCCAAATCTCTCGCACCGGGAATGCGCATGCATCCGAACACCCCGAACGTCCGCATGGTTGATAACTTCGGAGGATATACGGCTGGGGCAGGTCACAATTTTATGATCAGTGATGCGCTTCCTGCGCGTCTTCAAGGCAAAGCGCTGGTCACAGAGCCTACTGCAAAACTGATCGGCATTATGGACATTCAACCGGACGGGGCAGGGTATAAAGCATCCGACGGTTTTAACCTGCTTGCGAGCTCCGACGAATGGATGTCACCGATCTTTGCCGAAGTGGGTCCCGACGGAGCAGTTTGGGTGATTGATTTCTACAGTTTCATCATTCAGCACAATCCCACGCCGAGCCTTCAGTCCGCGGGGATTCAGGCCACCACTGGTGTGGGTGGAGCCTACGTTACGGAGAACGACCTCCGTGACCAAAAGCATGGGCGCATTTATCGCGTAATCTGGAAAGATGCTCCAAAACAGGCGATTCACTCTCTCGCACAGGGGAAGACTTCGGAGCTCGTCGCTGCTCTCGACAGTGAGAACCAGTTCTGGAGCCTCACCGCACAACGTTTGATTGTGGACAAGCAGTTGAAGGATGCCATTCCAGCGCTGAAAAAGCGCGTGACCTCCGGTGCGGGAGGAAAAGGTGCCATACACGCGCTTTGGGCGCTTGAAGGCATTCGCGCCCTCGACGGGGAGACGCATCGAAAAGCCTTACTCGATAAAGACCCGGCTCTGCGCCGAAATGCAATCCGCGCGTTGCCGGCGGATGACACCGGGCGCAAACTCTTCTTCAGCAGCGCTGTCATTCAGGACCCTGATCTGGTCACTCGCCAGGCTGCCTTCGTGAAACTAACTGAGTTCCCCACCATCCCGGAAATTCAGACTGTCGTGGCGCAACTGCCGCGGACCGCTATCAATACAGAAGATCCCTTCCTGAACGACACGCTCACCTTGCTGGGACGCATCCACAAGGTCGAAGCTGTCGGTGAAAATGAAGTCAAAATCACCGCAGGGGATGTGAAGAGAGGCGAAGAGCTTTTCAATAACAACCCGGTTGCGGCTTGCGCTTCATGTCACACAGTGAACGGCAAAGGAGGCGATATTGGCCCAATTCTCGATGGAATCGCAGTGCGCGCCGACAAAGACTACATTCTCGAGAGCCTCATGGACCCGAATGCCAAATTTGCAAAAGGATACGAGAATTTGAGCGTTTCGCCCATGCCACCTCTCGGGATCTTGTTAAAAGAGCAGGAAGTGGCAGACATCCTCGCGTATCTCGCCACGCTGACCACACCACCAAAAGATGGCATCACCGTACCTGCAAAGAAATCCGTTCAATTTGAATGACCATGACAAAACTTATTTCACTCGCATCGATTGCGTTGTCGTTTTTTGTAACGTCTGCCGCGTTGGGAAGCGACTCCTTCTCTCTGGATCGCGACGGGTATATCCGTAATTGGGTTATGCTCGCGCCCATTCCGCTTCGGGATGGGGAACCGGGCTCCGAAGCGATCTACAAGCAGCAGATCAGGAATGAATCTGCTCTTCGCCCCAAAGCTGGCGAGAGTGTGAAAATCGGGTCCAGGGAGTTGACGTGGCAGAACGTGACCGCCGCAACCAATTACTTTGATTTCAATTCCGTTCTGAACTCGGTGAATGACCGCGCTGCAGGTTACATGGTCACCTACATCGAATGTGAAAGAGACAGGCCGGATGTAATTCTGGCAGTTGCCAGCAACGACGAGGGGCGAATTTATTTCAATGGAGTGGATATCTATCTTTTCAGTGAGCCTCGGCCTCTTATGCTTGATGCCGACAAGGGCAGGGTGACGTTGAAAAAAGGAATCAACACTATCGTTTTCAAGGTCATCAACGAACAGAATGCCTGGCAGGGAGCCATGCGCCTGCTCGATAAGAACGGCGCTCCGTTGAAGGAGATTACGATTAAACTCACTCCCTGATGAACACTGGGCGACTCGGCCAGGAAACATGAACCTCTTCAAAACTCTCGACCATGCACGGCTGTTCAGCGCAGTGCTGTTGGTATTCGCTTCGACCGCCCGAGCCGAAGATCTGCCGCTCACCCTGAAATACGCGTATACAAACCAGTTTCTCGTAGGTGCAGCGGTTAACCGCGCCATGGTAACTGGTGGCCCTGCCTTTCGCCGTTCCCCTGAGCAAACCGAAAAGGACGTCGCTCTCCTCAAGCAACAATTTAACCAGATCACTCCCGAAAACGACATGAAATGGGCGTTGATCCACCCGCGGGAAGGGAACGAAGGCTACGACTTCGGCCCGGCGGATGCCTTCGTCAATTTCGGACTCAGCAACAAGATGTACCTGGTTGGCCACACACTGGTGTGGCATAGCCAGACGCCGAACTGGGTCTTTGCCGGAACGAACCAACCACCTTCAACTCCTGCGAACCGGCTTGGCACCGCTGCGGCAGCAGATACAAGCCGCACGAATCGCAGCCGATTCGGCCCCGGTTTCAGCGGCTTTGGTCGGTACGATGGGCCAAGGGCCTCGCGGGAGGAATTGCTCGAGCGCATGCGCAACCACATCCAGACCGTGGTGGGCCGTTACAAAGGAAAAGTCAAAGTGTGGGATGTAGTAAACGAAGCGGTCGAGGATGGTAACGGCACAAACATTCTTCGGAACTCTCTCTGGCTCGAAATTATCGGTCCGGATTACATCGCTAAAGCATTTCAATTCGCGCATGAGGCGGATCCGGGAGCAATTCTTCGCTACAACGACTATGGGTTGGAGAACCCGGCCAAGCGGCGCAAACTGATCAGCTTAATCAAGTCCTTGCAGCAACAGAATGTTCCGGTCCACGCCATCGGATCCCAGGCGCATGTGAATGCTTCGATGAGCTTCGAAATTATGGACGAAACATTGGCGGACCTGGAAACTCTCGGATTGCCCATTCACATTACCGAACTGGACGTCAATATGGCCGAAAGTGGCCAGCGGCGCTCCGACGCGGATGTAGCCGCAAACGCTTCCGCCACACAGGGCGGCATCATTTCTGAGGCGGACAAGCGGCAGAGTACTGCTTATGCCGATATTTTCCGCGCCTTCCTAAAGCACAGCGATGCGATCAAGGTCGTCACCTTTTGGGGCGTAAATGACGCCGTGTCCTGGCGTCGCCAGGGCCGCCCTCTGCTATTCGACGGCGATAACAAACCCAAGGCCGCCTTTCACGCCGTCATACGAGCCTCTTTACCCGAGAGCGGCCAGCAGTGAGCAGCTTGCAACTGGAGCAAGCGGAGTGGGGAAGATTACCGTGCCCAAGTTGCTCGAACCTGAATCGGTGCACAAATCGTAGCCTCTGAGTTGGCCATTCGGTGTCCCTGTGGAATCTCTGTGGAACCTCGACCTGTGACGTTTCTAAACGGAAAAGGGTTACCTTTGTGGTCATCTAGTATGAAATGCGATAGAACACGTGATCGGC
>JBQCGE010000656.1:0-3537 GCA_051955955.1 Verrucomicrobiota bacterium | reverse complement strand
CTGAGGATGGCGGTCAGCAACGCTCGGATCGCGGGTTCGTCATCCATGGCGAGAATCCGTTTGCCGCTTGGGAGAGAAACCGATGCGGGCGTTTCCGGGCGGATGCCGATGGCTGACTTTCGGGATGCGGGCAAATAGAGGTAAAAAGTTGCTCCCTTGCCCCATTCGGATTCGACCGTGATCGCGCCATCGTGACGTTTCATGATGGAATAGGCTGTTGCGAGGCCGAGGCCGGAGCTTTTCTTTTGCGTGGTGAAATAAGGATCAAAAATGCGGGGCAGGTTTTCCGGTTTAATCCCCGTGCCGGTATCCTTGATCCTGACCTGGACGTAATCCCCGGGCGCAAGGGCGAGCTGGTTATTGCGTTCGAGCCGCCAGTTCTCGGCGAAAATGGAGAGAATACCTCCTTCCGGACAGGCCTGGATGCTATTGATGACGATATTTTGAATGACCTGGCTCATCTGGCCTGTGTCGATTTCAACTGAAGCCAGGTTTGGAGCGAAGGCAAATTCAGCCCGCAATTTGGAGCCGCGCAGGACGAACTCAGTTGAGTCCCGAATGACTTCCGCAATGAGAGCGGTCTGTTTGATTGGGGAGCCGCCCTTGGCGAAGGTCAGAAGTTGCTGGGTGAGGTTTCGCGCGTTGTAAGCCGCTTTCTCAAGCTGCGCGAGACGCGCATTCACTTCCTGGGGGAGGGCGGGATGATCACGAATCAACGATAAGTTCCCCACAATTGCGGTGAGGACGTTATTGAAATCATGCGCAATCCCACCCGCAAGCAGCCCGACTGATTCCAATTTGCTCGCCCGGAGCAATTCCTGTTCGCGCATCCGGTGCTCCGTCGTATCCCGAAATACACAAACGGAACCGATCAGCTCGCCGGTGTTGTTGCGAATGGGGGAGGTAAGCTTTTGGACGATGAACTCCCGTCTCCTGCGAGTGCGAAGCATGGCGGTGCTCAAAGGGGTTCCAGAATCGCTTACAACACTTTGATCAACGGGTTGGCGGGAATCACATTGTTCGAGCGGAAAGATTTCGTTCAGCGGTTTGCCAATCGCTTCCGACAGAGGAATGCCCGTGATCTTCTCGGCGACCGGATTCATCATCAAAATTTTTGCCTCGCGGTCTGTCGTTACGACGGCATCCCCAATGGAACGCAAAGTCACGGCCAGTCGTTCCTTCTCAGCGGCGAGGGTATTCGCGGTTTGTTTTTGTTCTTCGATATGGCGCGCCAATTCGAAATTTGCCTCGCGCAAGGCGGTTTCAGATTTTTTAAGGTCGCGGGTCAATTTTTCGGCAATGGCTTTGCCGCGGGCGGGAATGTAAACAACACCGAACAAACAGAGGCTCGCGATCAGCCCGACCAAAAGGCTCGCGAGTGGCAGACGGTGCTGCATGGAGTTTTCAATATTGGGCAGACTGTAAAAGGAAAAGGTCCAGTTGCGCCCGAAGATATCCGCCTTGATCTCGCGAGTGAACTGCGGCGGTGCCTGATGGTTTTGCAACATCGTGCCATCCCAATCGAAAAGCAGGTTTTCGCGGGTAGGCACCGCTCCATCATAAACTTCAATATCTACAAGTTTTTCCTTGGGCAGAAGTAGTTTATTCCAAAGCTTTGAGGGATCGAATGCGCCGAAAATGAAGCCCCAGATTTTTTCCCGGCGCTCCGTGATGTTTGCACCAGCATCACGAGGTTCATAAATTGGAAGATAAATGATGAAACCCGCATGTCCTTCACCTCCATCCAACATGTGCAATGAGGTTTTCCGAGTGATTGCAGGTTTGCCGCTATCCCTAGCGCGTTCCAAAGCTTCCAGTCGTTCTGGATCCTGAGCGAGGTCCCAGCCGAGCGCCCCTAACCGATTTGTGCTGATCGCCTCTACGTGCACCACGGGGTAAACCACCCGATTGCTGAGGACCGATTGCAGTTTGTATCCGGGGTAGAACTGCCGCATGTAATCGGTATGTTCCTTCTCCTGATCTGGGGATACAGCGACTACGACACCGACTCCTTCCAATCCCGTATCTTTTTGGAGATCAATTACCTGCAAATTTTGGAGATAAGTCGATAGTTCTCCGGGAGTAACGTTATCGCTGCTGGCCAAAAGCGCGCGGATGCCTTTTAGCACTGTGAGATAAACATGCAGTTGAGCTTCGATTTGCTCGAAAGCGAGTTCTGATTCCCCTGTGAATCGCGCCTGCTCACGATTGCGAACGAAGTGGGAAAACCCCAAATAAGTGACGACAGTCAGAAACAAGGACAGCAAAAGAACTGTATACGCTGTCCAAAATGTTTTCAGATGTGCCAGCGATCGGGGCGGCGGGTTCATCTGGCCGGACTGTAAACTGGAACGTCAATTATGCAAAAAGAATTGGGACTAATCCTGAGAATCGTCGTATGCAGATGAATCTTCAGTTTATTCAGCGTTTAGGCCTGATTGAATCAGATTGAATGAGCACAATTTCACCAATGGAATTGTGAATTATCGGAATTGCGTCCGTGCATCTTCTGATTCAATCTCTGCCTCCATGACGGAATCGCAGAATTTGGACGAGTTGATGTATTGCAGGGTGGATGAAGATACCCGAAAGGAAGTGCAACCTTGCAGCATTGTGATATTTGGGGCGAGCGGGGATTTAACGGCGCGCAAGCTGATTCCGGCGTTATATCACCTGTTCATGGCCAAACAGCTTCCCAGTCCTTTTCGCGTTATCGGATTTGCCCGCCGCGAAAAGTCGAATGAGCAGTGGAGGAGTGAATTGCGTGAGGCCCTCGATCAATTTTCCCGGACCAAGCCCATTAATGAACCGGTATGGGACGAGTTCTCGAAGAATATCTTTTATTGCGTTGGAGATTTTTCAGATAGCACGGCCTTTACCCGGTTGAAAGAACAACTGGAGTCATTCAAGCAACCTCAACTGGCGAACAACCTTTTGTTCTATCTAGCCACACCTCCAAGTCAGTTTGCGGAGGTGGTGGAGCATCTGCACAATTCGGCACTGCTCCGCCGAGATGGGGATGGATACTGGCAACGATTGGTCGTTGAGAAACCGTTTGGTCATGACTTTGCCTCGGCAGTTCAGCTGAACGAGGAACTGACCCGTTATGCGCATGAAAAGCAGGTTTTCCGAATTGACCATTACCTCGGCAAGGAAACCGTCCAGAATATTTTAATGTTCCGTTTTTCAAACTCGATTTTTGAAGAGCTTTGGACTCGTCATACGATTGACCATGTCCAGATCACGGTCAGTGAAAAATTAGGCGTGGGCTCCCGTGGTGGTTATTACGAGGAGGCAGGAGCAATGCGGGACATGGTGCAGAACCATTTGCTTCAAGTGCTCGCGCTGGTTGCAATGGAACCGCCCGTAAACCTGGAGGCGGAACCGATCCGCGATGAAAAGGTGAAACTGCTCAAATCAATTCGCCGCATTCATCCGAGCGAAGTGGATAAGCAGGTCGTGCGCGGCCAATATTTCGCCGGGATGATTGATAATGAATTGCGTCCCGGGTACAGGCAGGAACAAAAGGTCAAGACG
>JBQCGE010000655.1:0-2557 GCA_051955955.1 Verrucomicrobiota bacterium | reverse complement strand
AAACTGGCCTTCGGCTTCCGAACCTCCAACGTAAACATCATAATGGCCGGGCTTCCGTCCAATGACGCCCAGGTCCACCATGTTCGGCCGGATGCAACCGATGGAACAACCGCTGATCCGAAAAGAAAATGGTTGATCCTTGCGTCCGATCCGGTCGAGTTCGTTCTCGAGTTGATTTATTAATTCCGGGGCTGCCCGTTCGGACTCAGCGACTGCAAGCGGACATGTGGGTAATCCTGCGCAAGCCATCGCGGTGAAACGGAGTGGGGAAATGTTGTCGCCGAATGGTATGTGATAGGCAGCGAGAATGCGCTCCAGGCTTTCGATTTGGTGAAGGCGTAACCCGGAGAAAATCAGGTTTTGATCGGGAGTCAGGATCACTCGCGTATGGAATGCCTGAACGATCAATTTGATAGCAGTTTTGTACCGGGCATTCGCCCCATCCTGAATGCGTCCGTAGGGGATATTAATCCCGTAAGAATATTCGCCGTTTTGTTGGTCCAACGGTCCCTTGCCACTGGGGATTCCGAACTCTTCGGTAAGAATCAATTCGCCCAGAGGATATCCTTGTTCACATTCCAGTTCGGCCCGAAATAAATCGAGGCCCAGTTCATCGACAATATATTTCAACCGGGTATGCCGCCGGGTGGCGAGTTTGCCAAAGCGCTGGAATAGGCTGGCAAGTGCGTTGACGGTGGTGAGCGTTTGCTCCGGGGCAATCGAGCCAATGGTTGAGGCGATTCGGGCGTAGGTATTCGGGTGCCTACCGGGCATGCTGAGTCCGCCCCCGACATAAAGGTTAATGCGCCAGGTCTCCTGGTTCGGAATTAAAAGAAGTCCTGCATCATTCGCGAATACGTTGGCAGTATTATCGGAGGGAAGCGCGAGACCGATGGAAAACTTTCGTGGCGAGTGCTGGGCGAAATCCGCAGATTCAGGCGATTGAGGCTTTGGATAAAGTTCGGAGCAAAGTTCCGCAGCAATGGAGCGGAGTTGGATATAATCAGGTGAGTGAAGAGGGAGCGGAGAAGTGGCGATTGCAAACTCCAGGCCGGAAGGATCGCACCCAGCGGCGAGCCCGGCTGATCCGAGCTTTATGATTGTGGAGTTGAGGTTCGCGTCGGCAACGCCATGGAGTTGAATGCTTTGGCCGGCGGTGATGCGCAGGGAACCATTGTAAGTCACGCGCTCGGCGAGGTCGTCCAACGCGAGGTATTGGCGGGGTGAAAGTATGCCGAGGGGAACACGAACCCGGATCATGCTCCAAATTTTCTTCTCCGTACCCGCGGCACGAGTAGCTGCCCGCGAATCACGGTCTTCGTGCCGGTGAATGCCGGAATAATGAAGGGCCAAACCGTGGTATTGGGCGTCGGTCAACTCTGGCATTTCCAATGTTCTCAAATTTTGTCCTATTTCTTTCGTTGGAGAACAATTTAGAGCCAGTGTTCCCCGGTGGCCTTGACTGTTATCAAGGAAAGGTGCAAAGGAGTTTTTGCCTTTTTTATTCGAGCTTGCCTGCCCCGAATCCCCTCAGATTTGTTCAAGCAAAGGCCTGATGGATTCATGGTTCCGTAATCTTCAGCATTCTAGTGACAACCTATGTCCACTATCGCGAATGAAAGTGAGGAGAAGGAACATCCCGAGGCGCGAAGTGCCCCAAACGAAGGTGGTGTTTATTCAGCGATTTTTACCGAAGGGGCTGAATCTATTGAGCGCCCCAGTTCCGCACTCTTTTGGTCTGCTCTTTCAGCCGGGTTATCGATGGGATTCTCAATGGTCGCTCAAGCATTGATCAAATCGTCGCTGCCCGAAGTCGAGTGGCGACCCCTGTTTGTGAAGTTGGGCTATAGCGTAGGTTTCTTAATAGTGGTGCTGGGGCGCCAGCAACTTTTCACCGAGAATACCTTAATGCCCGTTTTGCCGTGGTTGCAGCACAAAACCGGCAAACATTTCGTCAACCTGCTGCGTGTCTGGGCGGTTGTGCTGATGGGTAACATTCTGGGTTCCTTCCTCTTCGCTATTGCTTGCTACTTCACTCCCGTTTTTGAGTCCAACGTTCAAAAAGAATTCGTTTCACTTGGCGTCATGGCGGTGGAACATCCCTTCGGGACCACCTTTGGGCGTGCGATTTTTGGAGGGTGGCTGATTGCCTTAATGGGTTGGTTAATGCCGTTTTCCGGATCCGCTCGGGTGTTCGTCATTATCATCATCACCTACATAGTGGGCATCGGGCATTTCAGCCACATCATAGCGGGTTCTTCGGAAGCGTTCGTGGCGGCGTTGAATGGAGCCGTGAGTTGGTCAGATGTAATAGCGGGATTCTTTGTTCCGACGCTTTTTGGAAACACACTCGGGGGTGTATTCCTCGTCGCCGGATTGAATCATGCCCAGGTAAAATCCGGTAAGTGGAAATCGGACCGCAACTGAATCGAGAATTATCCTGGATCAGCAGATTGGTAAACGCGGACGTAATCAATTTCAAAACGCTGCGGGAAAATGGAATCATCTATCCCGTGCATCCCACCCCATTCGCCGCCAATGGCGAGATTTAGAATCA
>JBQCGE010000654.1:0-2667 GCA_051955955.1 Verrucomicrobiota bacterium | reverse complement strand
GATTTTCTGAAGCATGTGCCGGAGCGAGGGGCTGATTTGCTGGGGCAGATACCGGCCCTCAATGCGGCTTCAAGGATTTTGCGTTTGCAGGAAAAGAGTAGCCAATCGGTGGCCGGAACCGTTGTCCCGCTTGAGAATGGGACGGTAGGGTATGAGGCGCAGGTGTTGAAGGTGGTTTCGGATTTGTTCCGACAAAAAGAACTCGGCATGACGCATGAGGAGGCAATTTCAGAAATGCAAGATCGCCCGGGCAGGTATGATTCGAAAATTCTCGAAATTGCGAATGAATGCTTTAACGGGAACCTGCCGACGCATATTCCAGGGAGCACTTTGCCGATGCGGCTGAAGGAGTTGCGCACGGGGCAAATGCTGGTTTGCAGTGTCGAGACGGATGATGGGATGCTGTTGATTAAGGAAGGGCAGGTATTATCGGCCAGGATGTTGCATAAGCTGAGGAATTTTGCGTTCACGCGCGGCATCAAGGAGCCGATTCACGTGATTGATCTGCTGGAAAGTCCACGATTGGCGAGCACTTTTCACGAAATGGCTCATACGGAGACTTCATTTTTCACTCGGACTGGGCGTGAAAGGGCATTTGCCTGAGGTGGGACGGGGTTGATGCGAGGGAATGTGGAGGTTGGGAGAGAAGCGGGACGCTTCTGCCACTGGGCATTTAGAAAGAAGCGAGAGAATCCTGCCAACGGCATTAACTGAGAGAAGCGAGAGGCCTCTACCACTTTGGATTAAATTTTGCCGGGAATAGCTTGAAACTTTTTCCTTTGGCAGGAGTTTAACTGCTTGCGGACCTCGGAAAGCGGCAATTTTTATCGGAAATGACAATGGCATCCGAGTTGCTAAATGGGTCAGCATGTCAGACGCAAGTCGGCAATATGTGAACGAAACAAACGGAGTAATAAATAACCCGTCGGCTTGCATGTTCACTCTGGCATAGAAAGAAAGTAAGAGAGTAAATATGCGTATTAACACAAATCGTAAATCAGGCTTCACACTCGTTGAAATCATGATCGTGGTTGCGATCATCGGCTTGCTCGCCGCGATTGCGATCCCCAACTTCGTGAAAGCCCGTACGACCGCCCAGAAGAACGCCTGCATCAACAACCTCCGCCAGATTGACGGCGCGAAGGAACAGTGGGCACTGGAAGCGAAGAAAGCTGACGGAGCTGCCTGCGCAGACACCGATATTAAGGATTATATCAAAGGCAGCACGATGCCAACTTGCCCTTCTGGTTCGACCGCCTATGTGGTGAACAACCTGGGCACTGCTCCTACCTGCCCGAACGTCACCGACCACGTTCTTCCATAATCTTACGGATCCTAACATTTCATGACGAGCAGGCTTGCAGGGATCCCCTCAAGCCTGTTTTTTTTGAAAGAACCAGGAGTGAAAATGAAAACGAAAAGTTTTCAGAAAAGATCACGCGGCTTCACACTCGTGGAACTCATGATTGTGGTGGCCATCCTGGGCATTCTTCTTTCCGTGGCTTTTCCGAACTATTTGAAAAGCCGGACCCAGGCCCGCAAACAAATGTGCATCGAGAATCTATCACAAATAGAATCGGCGAAGCAGGTTTGGGGGATGGAGAATGGAAAGAAAGATGGGGATGTTCCCGTGAAGGCGGATTTAATCGGGCCGTCATCTTACATCAAGAGAATGCCTGAGTGCGCTGGAGGAGGAACCTATGACTTCAAGTCAATCGGTCACAATGCCACATGCACAGAAGACGGGCATGTTTTAGAGTAATAAAACAGGTTTATTGCAGGCCGCTTTTCTCGAGAGAGGAGAGCGGCTTTTTTGTTTCGGGGGAGAGACTGGTGAAACGGATCGAAACCGGAGTCTGAGGGCGGCGTGCGGAAACGCGGTGCCAGGGGAGTTTTGGGTTTTTGTTTTCCCTAAAGCTTTGTTATACTCTCCGGCGGAAATTTCGGAGAAGTTATCATGAACTCAAAACTATTCGTCCTGTTGAGTATAACGGCTGCGGCGGCTGTATCATCGTATGCGGCTGGTACCTTGAACGTTGCTGAGCTTCGCAAACAAGCGAAAGAGATGTTTGGCCCTTTACCGGATAAAATGCCGGGTGCGGAAAAGGACAATCCTGAACTCGTGAGCCTTGGCAAAAAGCTCTTTTTCGAGAAACGCCTTTCTCAAAACAATTCGATGTCGTGCAACACCTGCCATGTGGTCGATAACAAGGGTGGCGGCGTGGATAACGAGCCGACTTCACCTGGAGCATTTGGAAAACGGGGCGGGCGGAATTCGCCGACAGTTTTGAATGCGGGTTTCCAGCCGATGCAATTCTGGGATGGGCGCGCGGAATCTTTGGAAGCGCAGGCGAAAGGGCCGATATTGAACCCGATCGAAATGGCGATGCCGGCCGATACAGAAGTGCTGAAACGGTTGCGGTCCTTCACTGAATACAAGGAACTCTTTGAAAAAGCATTTCCGACCGGGGATGATCGAATCACCTATGACAATGTGGCGCGGGCGATTGCGGCGTTTGAACGGACGTTGATCACGCATGATCGTTTTGATGATTTCCAAAAGGGGGATGACAAAGCGCTGAACGAAAAGGAACTGCGCGGGTTAAAATTGTTCATGGAAACCGGATGCACGACGTGCCATTTCGGACCGACGATTGGGGGGACACA
>JBQCGE010000653.1:0-4077 GCA_051955955.1 Verrucomicrobiota bacterium | reverse complement strand
CTTTTGCAGGCGGTGCCGCCGGCACAATCGTATTTCTCGATCCAGAAATATGCGTTCGATTACCGCAACCTCACCCAGCAACAATTGCAGTTGAAGCGCGACCTGTCGGAATTGAACGCGCTCTTTTGGTTTGTGGATGAGGATGCGTGGCGTTCGCAACCGACCGCATTGCCTCCCCAATTTACTGGAAATAGTTAAATGAAAATTGCCCTCCGCACTTTCTCGATGAGTCGATGGATCAATCCAGCACTGACGCTGGCCGTTGCCGCGCTTGGCTTCGCCGGATGCAAGCAAAAGCTGCCGACAGCGGCCCGGGCGCTGGCGAAGAACAGTCCTGTAACCGCAAACGCGTCGGCGCAGAGACCGGCGTGGAACTGGGATGCCTACCCGCCGACCACTAAAATGCGGATTGGGATGCTGCCGAGCCAGCTGCAGCCGAAGAGCACGATTGCGGTGCAATCGCCCTTGAGCGGGACCTTGCGGGTGTATGTAGATTCGCCGCAAACCAATTTGCCGAGCGAGTTTCTCTGGGCGGAGTTTGAGCCGGAAATTTTCGCGGCGGAAAAGAAATCGATTGAAGAAGCGCGCAAGAAGTTAGAGGAGCGGGAGAAGGTGCAGAATGAGATCGAAATCCCGCGGCAGAAGTTGCAAATGGCGCGACAGATCGAGGAAGCGAAGCGGCAGGTGGATTTGCTGAAATATATTTCGACGAACAAGGATGTGGCTGACCTGATGTTCAACGTGGGATCGAACAATGAAACACTATTGAGGCCGGACTCGCTCGAGAAATCGCAGCTTGAATTGCGGCTCCTAAACCAAAGCATGTCGTACCTGGAAATGACGAACTTCTCCGCAATGGGGCCGGACCTGGCGGGAATGCGGAGTGAATGGGAGCGGCGGAAATTGGAATTTGAACATCGGCAGGCGTTGGCTCGATTCAAGATGCCCTTCAGCGGGAAATTGACCGTGAGTATCCCATTGACCGATGGCGTAACGGAATATCCGGTGAATAACGGGCAGGAACTGGGGGTGATACGAGACCTGAGTACAATCCGCTTGCGGTTGCCGATTGCGAATGCCGCCTGGATGAGCATTCCCGGCGAAAAACTTACGGCCATTGTGCGTTTGCCGAATGGAGAACCGCTGGACGCGAAGTTCTCGTATCAAAAAATTGAGCGCATTCAAAATCGGGAAGAGGCGGTTTATTATTTTCAATTCCCGGATGAGAAGGCGCAAATGGCGGGGCGACTCATTGGGACGGATATTTCCGCGGAGCTTTGGGTCGCGCTCGATGAACCGGTTCGGATTATTCCCAAACTAGCATTAGTCATGCGCGATCCGGCGATCTTTCAAAATCGGTCGTGGTCCGCGGGTGTGAGCGATGCCTTCCCGGGAGCGCGGGTGGTGATGGAAGGGCAAACTGAACTGGCGATCGTGCCGCCGAAGGAAATGAAACTAAGCAGCGCGCGTTAGTCGGTGAGGCCAAAAACATGTCGATCATTCCCTCGATTGTAGAAGAAAAGATGGAAACACCCCGCCAGGAAAGGCGCGGGAATGAACTCGCGTGCGAAAGGCTCTCCTTCCGTTATTCCAGAAAAACGCCGTGGATCATCAATGATTTTTCTCATGCTTTTGCGCCCGGAATTACGTTGATCAAGGGAGCATCGGGTTGCGGCAAATCGACTTTGTTGCGGCTGCTGGCCGGGTATCTCAAGCCGTCGCAAGGCTTGATCAAATCACCGACGGGGATACCGGTGACGGATCGCGATTTTCAACGGCGTGAGCTTGGGTTTGTTTTCCAGCAACTGAATTTGCTGCCGCTCGCCACGGTTGCGCGGAATCTTGAAATGGCAGGGACGCTCGCTGGCTTGAGCGGGGAGGATACGCAGGAGCGGACGTTGCATTGGTTGAAGCTGCTGGGTTTGCAGGAGTTTGCGCACCGCCGACCTGCCTCGTTATCCGGAGGCCAGCAGCAACGCGCGGCGATTGCCCGGGCGCTCATTAAGGATCCCACCATTTTGCTGCTCGATGAACCGACATCCGGATTGGATGACTTAAATACGAAAGTCATCTGCAATACTTTGCGTCAATTTGTTACCGGTCCGTGCATTTGCGTCATTTGCACCCATGACCATCGCTTAGATTTCATAGCTCATGAAGTCCTGGACTTTAATCGTTACCTACCTTTGGAAGGACACCTGGTCGCGCTGGCTGGAACAGCCGAGTAGCGTGCTCTCCCGGATATTCGTGGGGAGTTTGCTCGTCACCGTCGCGACGGTGATCCTCGTTGCGTTCAATCTGCTGGAGCGGAACCTGCGAACGCGCCTGGAGAATTTCGGGATCAACACCATCATCACGCGCGAGATGCTTGGCAGCACGGACCCGGAAGTGTTGCCGAATCAAACGCGGCCGGACCGGCTGGAGCCATTGGCGAATTATGGTGATGAAATTCGGTTGCGGCAGTTCTATGCGCGGGCGCAAACGCCATGGACGAAGGATTTGATGGTGATGAGTTACAACCAGCAGGCGCTGCCGTTCCTGGCGGGGTTGATTGCCACGAATACGCCGCTGGTTTACTTCAACGAATCGCTGCCGGAAAATTCATTGGTCGAAGTGACTTATCAAAGGCAGCACGACATGGCGGTGGTGCGGCGGCCGGAAGGAATTTGGAAACCGCTTGTCACACAGCAGTTGCTGCTGGTGCCGCAAGGTTGGTCGCCGGAAGCGGAGCGGATGGGGTATATCGATACGACAGTGTTCCGCCGAAACGAGCAGGCGGTGAGCATTGAACGTTTTGTTCAGGCGATCCAGGCGATGTTCAACGCTGAAGGGCGCACTCCACCACAGGTGCAAAGTGCGGTGGGGATGATTCGTGAGCTGGAGAGTTTGCAGGAGCGGCAGATGCAATGGCGCAGTGCGATGGCGGGAATGCTGGGGCTGGCAGTGGCGCTGGTGTTTGGGGCGATTGCTGTCCTGGAATTTCGGCAGAATGCATACGTGAGCGCGCTGCTGCGGAGCTTTGGCGCGCCCGGCAAGGCATTGTACATTCGGCAATGGATCGAGAATGCGTTTCTTGCAAATCTCGCGGCAATCTCGGCGATTTTGCTGCTGGCCTGTTTCCATGCGGATTTATTCAAGATGCTGGGATTTCCGCGCGACTTGCTGAACCTGAACAAATTTAATCCATACCTCAGTTGGGAAATGGCCCTGGTGCTTTTCTGGGTGAATGTGGGTGCCTTCCTGAGTTCGATTTCCATTGCGATTGGCCTTCGCAAACCGGTGGGCGAGATTCTGAGTTAACGCTCGATCATCGATAAATTTTGCCTTTCCCGCGCGGGCTGATTGCTATTTCATGGCCGGCTTTATGGTGAAGACCGCATTACTGTTTGCAGGACAAGGCGCCCAGGTGGTTGGAATGGGCAAGGATCTGGCTGAACGTTTCCCGACCGCCGCGACGCTGTTCCAGCAGGCGAATGAAATCCTGGGATATGACCTGGCGCAAATTTGTTTCAATGGTCCTGAAGCTGAACTGACTCGCACCGAAAATGCGCAGCCTGCGATTTTTCTGCATAGCTGGGTGGCATTTCAATTATTGAAGGAACAGCTTCCTGCATTTCGCTTTCAAGCAACTGCCGGACTTTCGCTCGGCGAGTTTACTGCGCTCGCTGCGGCGGGCGTGATGTCGTTTGAAGATGGATTGAAAATCGTTCGCCTGCGAGGTCGTTACATGCAGGAGGCGTGCGAGGTGACGCGTGGCGGCATGGCGGCGATTATCGGGCTGGACGAACAGCCGACCCGCGAAGTGTGCGCCGAAGCGGGCGTTGAACTCGCGAATTTGAACTGTCCCGGGCAGTTGGTTATTTCGGGCGAAGCGGACGCAATTGCAAAAGCGTGTGAACTGGCGAAGGGCAGGGGAGCCAAGCGCGCGTTGCCGCTGGCGGTTGCAGGGGCGTACCACTCACGGTTGATGGCGAGCGCGCAGCCGAAACTCAAATCGGCCCTGGGCGAAATTCCGCTTCATCTCCCTTCGGTCCCGGTGATCAGTAACGTCACTGCGCGGCCTCATGCGACTGCGGG
>JBQCGE010000652.1:0-15138 GCA_051955955.1 Verrucomicrobiota bacterium | reverse complement strand
CGCATCTGCAATCCCTTCGCCGCCATCACCGACCACGCAAAAATTGAAAAGATCACCAAAATGATAATGATCGCTTTGGCTTCCAGCGTGGCGTTTCCCCAAATGAACTGCAGTTCCATTTGGTTCTCGGCAAACATGACTACGGGGAAATTCATCTATGGGCTCTTCTTTGTTTACAATCGTTGATCAAATATGCAAAAAGCTTTTGCTCTCTCAGGCCATTTAATTAAGTGGCACACCTCTTCGGATGTACGTCGGCACATCCAGGTCAGCGCCATGGTGAATAGTCGGTTCGCTTTTTTCGAATCGGCCTCGCGAAACAATTTCCAGGTTCAGCAATTCCTGTGTCCACTTGGATCCCTTCCGCCGGGCCGAACGTTTATCCATCAGTTCCAGTGTGCGCTCCGGCGTGCTCGCCGGGGGCGGCGCGACAAATCGCGGTTGCGGACGTGGTGTCTCGCTGTCTTCAATAAAGCTGGAGGTGTATTCCTTCGGTTCGCTCGGGAATGTCCGGTTCGTTTCGGTCGCGCTTTCCACCGAAAGCAAAGTCCCTTTTCCGTTTTTCGCTGCCAGCAAGGTCACCGAAATTTTTCCCTCACTCCCGGCGTCAATCGCGGTTCCCAGGATCAATTGGCCATTCTCAATGTGCCGATTCAACTGCTCCATGATCCGGTTGATTTCCGCCAGCGTCAGGTCCTGCCCTCCAGCAAGGCTGACCAAAACCTGGTCTGCTGTCGCCAGCGCCTGCCCACCATCCAAAAATGGGTTCGCCAGCAATTGATCCACAATATCCCGCGCCCGGTTCTCACCTTGCGCCTCCGCCGTCGCCAGCGCGCTCTCCACATGTCGTCCACGCAACACCGAATACAAATAGGCAAAATCAACATTGATCAAGCCCGGGCGCGTGAGCATCTGCCAGATTCCCTTTACGCTGTTCGACAGCAATTCGTTCGTGTGGGAAAACGCGTTTACAATCGTCGTATTTGCATCCAGCAGTTTCGATAACTTCTGGTTCGGAATGCTGATCACCGCATCCGCCACCGCACGCAAGGTATTCAACCCATTCTGCGCCTGCTTCATTCGGCGGGGCCCTTCAAAATCGAACGGCATCGTCACCATCGCAATCACCAGGGCGCCACTCTCTTTCGCCGCTTTGGCCAGCACCGGCGTTAATCCCGTCCCTGTTCCTCCGCCAAGTCCTGCGATCAAAAACACAAGCTCCGTCCCCGCGCAAATTTGCTGCAAGGCCTGCAATTCATTCTCCGCCATCACCTTGGCGATCTCGAAATCGCCTCCAGTCCCGAGCCCGTGCGTCCGGTTGATCCCGATCAACACCTTGTTTTCAACCGTTCGTTGCTGCAGCACCCGCGCGTGCGTGTGCACGATCGCCAGCGGCAAATCGCCAAAGTTGCTCTTCGCAATGTGCTCCACCGCGGCGGAACCTGCGCCACCCACACCAATGATTTTAACCTTTGGTCCTGCCGGTTGATTTGCCGATGTTTCCATGGGTTCTCCTCTACTCCGGGTTTGCTCCTGCCAATCGCAGCAGGTTTGTTAAAGTGCCTTTCAGTCCACGCCCACCCTTTTGCCCCGACCGCTTCTTCCATTCGAATGAGCCGAAGCGCGCCAACCCAATCGCGGTCGCGAACTCCGGTTGATCCAGCGCCGATTTCAATCCACTGACCGAGCTGGTTTTGCCAATATAGGTTGGCAATCCGAAGACCCGCGTCGCCAGCTTTTGAATATCCGGTATCCGCGAGCACCCACCGGAAAGGAACACTCCTTCGCGAATCAACTCCAGCGCGCCGACCGATTCCAAATCCTCGGCAATGATCTCAAAAACTTCCTCGATCCGAACCGACATGATCCGCCGCAAATGTTCGAGGCTGATATTCTTCTCGTGTATTCCAAGATCGTTTGAAATCGCGATGGTCTGCCCTTTCGAACGTTCATCCGGTAACGCGGATCCATGATCCACTTTCAGTTGCTCGGCTCGGCCCAGCGGCACTTTCAAACCATAAGCCAGATCGTTCGAGATGTGGTCTCCCCCCACCGCGAGCACGCCCGTATGCTTGATCACCCCGCGTGTGTAAACCGCATACTCCGTAATCCCGCTCCCGATATCGATAATTAACGCTCCCAATTCCTTTTGCTGGGTGTTCAGCAGCGCCAGCGCCGAGGCAATCCCATTGAAAACAATGTCGTTTACTTCCAATTGCAATGCCTTCACCGCTCGAATCGGGTTCTGCAATCGATTGAACAACCCGTGCACCACATGCACATCCACTTCCACCTTCGCCCCGAACATCCCAACCGGGTTCAGGACCCCCTCCTGCCCATCCACCAGGAAATGTTGGCGCACCACGTGAATAATCCGGTTTTCCGAAGGCAGGTTCAGCGTCTTTGCGTTCTTGATCGCATCGTCCACATCTTCCGACATGATTTCGCGATCCACCGATGCTACCGGGTGAAAACCGCGATTGTTAAAACCGCGGATGTGCGCCCCCGTCACCCCAAGATAAACGGAACGGATTTCCACATCCGCCATCTGTTCCGCCTCCACAATCGCGTTCCGCACATCTTCCTGCGTCGCGTTCAGGTCCACGATTTCGCCCTTGCGCACGCCGCGCGATTTCGCCTGGCCAAGCCCAACAATGCTGAGCGATCCCGCATCGTTGATTTCGCCAACCACGGCGCATACCTTTGATGTGCCGATATCCAGTCCGACGATTGTTGATGAGCGATCAAACATGTCTTTTCCTGTAGGGTGAAGTGTTCGGGCGAACGAGCGGTGGAACTGAGTTGGTCAGGTCCTGCCACACTGCGGGAACGTAATTCGTCACCGCCAAATCAAGTGATGCAATCAACCTGTTTTGTTGCCGCGCAAAATCGTGCACTTGTCGCCACCGGGCGATCTGCGACGGAAATTCATTCAAGGCAAAAACAATTTCGTTCCCCTGCTCCGTTTGAACCGTCAGCGTGTATCGCGCGGAGATATCAATCCCACGGATATCGACATACCCCACCATCGCCGACCCGCGAAAAAGTTTCAGCCATTGTAGTGCGGCCAGAAGTTGGGGCGAACCCACTTTTTGGCCGGGAAGAATTTCCGCTCCATCCACTCCGGTGATGGTCGGTAAAGTGCTCGTGGCGGCATCGAATGCCGATGTGTTCATCTCCCGCAGCACAGGCGGAATAACCATCCCCTCGTAATCCAAATAATAGCTCGAAGGCTTGAGCAGCCCATCCGTTCCGCGCGTCTGGAACAACACAACGCGCGCAATCGGCTCCCGCTCACTCACCCTCAAAATCAAATTGTGTGGCAACACCCGCTCCACCGATGCCGATTGGATCAAAGGAACCAGTTCCAAATCGCGCTTGATCCGCGCAAGGTCAATCGCAAGCAGGTTTTGATTGGTTCGCACGTTCGACCAGCTCAGGATTTGCGAAGTGGGAATGATCCCGTCAGTCTCCACCTGGATGCTTTGGATCGAAAATGCGGGATTGTTATAGAGGTATTCATCGATCATGAATTGCCCCCCTTTCCAGAAAACAAATAGCGCCAGCACCAGCCCGGTCGATACCGCCAATGCGCCCGTCGCCATTCTCAACCGCATCGCGCGAACTTGTTTCGAGCGCGATTTTACGTCGAGTGCCGCTTTCTTCTTTTTGGATTTTCGTCCGAACATGTCAGGCAAATGTTCCAACTCTCTATCTGCGACCCCTCTGGATCGCCAACTCCACCATTTTTTGGCAAAGCCCCGTGTAATTCAGGCCGGAAGCCGCTGCCGCTTTCGGCAATAAACTCGTCTCCGTCATCCCCGGCAGGGTATTCACTTCCAGCACCACGGGATCACCATTTTCCTTCACCATAATGTCCACCCTCCCATAATCCCGCCCCCCGACGGCCTGGAATGCTCCCAATCCCGCCGCCTGGATCCGTTCTGTCATTTTTGCGTCGAATGCCGCCGGGCAAAAGTATTCAGTCGCTCCTGCCGTGTATTTATTTTGGTAATCGTACGCACCACTCACCGGTCGGACTTCCACCACCGGCAACGCTTTGCCATCCAAAATTCCCACCGTTGTTTCACGGCCCACGATCTTCTCTTCCACGACCACTTCGGAATCAAATCGCAGCGATTCTTGCAAAGCGGCCCGCCATTCCGGTGCATTCTCCACAAACTGCAACCCTACGCTCGACCCCTGCCGTACCGGCTTGATCACCAGTGGCAATCTCAATTTTCCCGGCAACGCTGCCTCATTGGAATTCAACACCACATACGGCGAAGTCGGAATTCCCGCTTCAATGCATTTCTGCTTCGTTAAAACTTTATCGAAAGAAATTCGGCTCGATACCGAATCACAACCTGTGTACGGCACTCCAAGTTTCTCCAGTTCTTCCTGCACCGTGCCATCTTCTCCATACGTGCCGTGCAATACTAAAAAGACCACTTCCGTTCCCTCCGGCAGCTTCCACTTCCCCGGCACCGGATCGAGTTCGGTCACATGATGGCCCAGCGATCGCAATGCCCTCGCCACCGCCTGTCCGCCGCGCAATGATACCTCCCGCTCCGCAGAAGGCCCGCCCAGCATTACCGTGATTGGCAGCGGTTTTACGGTCATGAAAGTTCTTCCCCCACAATTTGAACTTCGGTCTGCAGCTCAATCGCCCGGCTCGCATGCGCTTTTTCTTTCACCAGGTCAATCAACGCCAGAATGTCTGACGCGCTCGCGTTCCCATCATTCACGATGAAATTTCCATGCACCTCCGAAATCATCGCGCCCCCGATTCGCGTTCCTTTCAACCCAAGTTCCTGCACCAATTTCCCACTTGGAATCGTCACTGAATTTTTGAAAATGCATCCCGCGCTCGGAGCGGCTGGCTGCGACTTCCAGCGCTTTTGGCTGCATTCGTTCATCCGTTGTTCCACCATTTCACGCGGAGCGGTTTTCCCAATCAGCACCGCGCTGAGAACCACATTTTCCTTGAACAACGGACAATTCCGATACTCCACCGCGATTTCGCTTGCCGCCGAATGATGCGTCTCTCCTTCCATGTCCATGTATCGCACCGTTTCGAGCACCTGGAACATCGAACTCCCCATTGCCCCTGCGTTCATCCGCAAGGATCCCCCAAGGTTTCCCGGAATCCCCTCCATGAACTCCAGTCCTGTCAAAGTGTTCCGCTTCGCCTCCACCGCAATCGCTCGCAGCCGGGCCCCAGCCCCGCATTGCAAGTGCTCACCCATCACCGAAATGCTCGCGAAATTCGCATGCGCCAGCGCGATCACCACCCCGCGAATTCCTCCATCCCGCACGAGCAAATTCGACCCGCGGCCCAGCAGAAAAACAGGCACTTCCTGTTCCCGTGCACTTTTCAAAAGGATCCCAAGATCCGCCTCGGATTGGGGCTCCACATACAAGTCAGCAGGCCCGCCCACGCGCAGGGTAGTCCGCCGTGACATCGGTTCCTGCTCCCGGATTATAGTCCCGGGTTTGAGCGCATGGGTTACGGAACTTACAAATTCCGCGGAGCAACGGGATTGGCTATGCACTGCGTTCATCCAGCGTGAGCTTTCAAAAGGGTCTTGTGCGTTGCTTCCTGTTCTGAAAATGCAAGGGGCGGCAAAAGCGTTTCAATAATTTCATCCGCCGCATTCGGGTAATGCCATTTCCGCAATTCCCCTTTCAATTGATCACGTAAAGGTTCGTTTGTGATCAATTCAAGAATTGCTGCCGCAAGCGGTTCCGCTTTTAACTGCGATTGAATAACCATTCTGGCAGCGCCTGGTTGCGCCAGCGCGCGCGCGTTGTGATATTGATGATCATCCGCGGCGTTCGGGTAAGGAATCAGGATCGCAGGCAATTCCATCGCCGCCAGTTCTGCCAATGAGGAGGCTCCCGCACGGCTCACCGTCACGGATGCCGCCGCCAGTGCCATTTCCATTTCAGTCAGGAATGGCAAAACTTTCGCCCGCCCCGTCAGTTCCTTGTACGCTTTTGAAATCGACTCAAAAGTTGCCGCTCCCGTCAGGTGCAAAAATTGCAGGGTCGGTTCTTTCTCCAGCAGCAACGGCACCGCTTCCAAAATCGCCTTGTTGATCGCCGAGGCTCCCTGGCTCCCGCCCATCACCAACACAACCGGACTTTCCGGCTCCAAACCAAGCGCCATCCGTGCTGCCGCCGGGTCCGACGGCTGGAATTGCGAGCGCACCGGCGTCCCCGTGAATTGTACCGACCGGTTCCGCAACTGGTTCGCCGCCGATGAAAATCCAATGAACACATGATTCACCCAGCCGCTCAACAGGCGATTCGCCCGCCCTGCGTAACTGTTCGCTTCATGTAATGCCGTGCGCGCACCCGCGAATTTACCCGCCAGGATCGGCGCCGCGCTCGTAAATCCCCCCATCGCCAAAACCGCCGTGGGTGGCCGTTTCTTGAAATGCGCCCGCATGATCCAGAAACTCTTCCAAAATGCTTTCAGGAACGAAGGCAGGTTCCCCTTCAACAATGGCACCGCGGGAAGCCGCATCACTTCCATTCCTGCTGCTGAACGTGAGGTGATCTGGTCAATTTCCTTTTCGGAAACCAGCAGCAGCACATCGCATCCTTTTTCCAACAGCTTTTCCGCCACTGCCATTCCGGGAAACAAATGGCCGCCGGTTCCACCGCATGCGATTGCTATGTATGGTGCTTCAGTTTGCGACATCAGGCGTATTGGGCGGATCGCAGGTCCGTCTCTTCTGGTTCTTCCTCGTGGTTCGCCGTCGGCCGACTCACTCGTGCAATGCTCAATAATATCCCCATTGCTCCGAGCATCGACAGCATGCTCGACCCCCCGTAACTGATAAATGGCAGCGCCAATCCTTTGTTTGGCAACGTGCTCGTCACCACCCCGATATTGATGAATGCCTGCATTCCCACCAGGAACGTAATCCCCGTCCCCAGCAGTAACCCAAACACATCCCGCGAGTGCCAGGCGATGTACACTCCAGCGATGATGAACGCGATGAAAGCGCACACAATGGCCAACGTTGCCACTACTCCCATTTCCTCACCGATCACCGACAAAATAAAATCTGTGTGTTGTTCTGGAATGAACCCAAGTTTCTGCCGCCCGTTCCCCAACCCCAATCCAGTCACCCCGCCCGAACCCAGCGCCAGCATCGCCTGCCACGATTGGTACCCCACTCCGCTTTTGTGATCGTCCGGACTCAGCCAACTCATGATTCGCGCCCGCCGAATCGGGTCATGCATCAGGAGGAATGAAATCGCTGCCGCTCCCAACGCTCCAGGAGGCACAAGGTAAAACCAGCGCACCCCCGCCACCACCAGCACAACCATCGTTAATCCCGACAGCAAAATGGTTGTCCCCCGGTCCGGTTCAAAAAAGATCGGCAGGATGAGTCCCAGCGCCATCAATCCGGGAAACACCAGCCCACGCCAGAATTCCCCGATATGCTTTTGAAAACGGTCCCCATACCACGCCAGCCCGATGACCAGCACAACCTTTGCAACTTCCGATGGCTGAAAATTGCAAATATACAAATTGATCCAGCGCGTGCTCCCCTTCACCCGCACCCCAACTGAAGGCACGAAAACCGCCAGCAGCATCAGGAACGTGACGATCATGAGCGGAATCGCCAGTTTCTTCAGCACCCGGTAGTCCACCATCGCTGCCGTGAAACACGCGATGATCCCCAGCGCGCACCACGCCCCCTGCAACATCAAAAAGCGTGAGCCCGGCCCGGTCATGACGCTGCTGTAAAGCATCACCATGCTCATCGCGATCAGGCTCCCGACGCAGAAAATTAATGTTGTGGCGGCAGTTTTCATCCGGCAGAGTTTCTTCCCCGCAAACGTGTTAGTACGTCAGCCCGGTATTCGTGCTCGCTTCTTTGACCGCGGGGGCTGATTTCGCCGACGCGGGAATCTTCAGCTTTTGGCCCACGTTTACCCGGGTCGTTTTCATTCCGTTCGCGTTGCGAATTGCGGAAATCGTCGTTCCATTCTGGCGCGCAATCCGGGTCAACGTGTCCCCAGGCTTCACCGTATAAACTTTGCCTTCACCACTGCCGCTCGTGCTCGCGCCCGCATTGCCGCTCACATTCGCTACTGTCGATGAGTTGGCGCTCGCACTTCGCGCCGGAATTTGCAATTTCATCCCGGGACGAATCCGTGCCGGGTCAATGGAAGGATTCGCTGCCTTCAGCGCCGCAATCGTCGTCCCGTTCGCCTTGGCGATTTTGTAATAACTGTCGTTCTTCACCACGGTGTATTCATGCGTTGGACCTGCCGGTTCCGCCGTCGTGCCAAACGCACTCGTATTTGCCTGTTGCCCTGCCGTCCAGAAATCCTGGTTCGAACTCGTATTCTGCGTGGCTCCCGTCTCAGGCACATTGGTCAACGCACCCGCCCCCAATTGATTCGAACTCTCCGCAACACCCGCCGGGTTCGTCGTGTAAAGCGACGCTCCGGAGTTGATCGGAGGCAAGGTCAAACTGTTGTTGGTTTCCGGCGTTTCGGTAAGCGCCGTCGTCGTCGCCGTCTCATTCGGTGCAGTTACGTTCGCGTTCGTAGTCGTGTCCCGCTTGCAGCCCTGTAACAGCAGGCCGCCAAAAAAGACGACGTGAATCGCGATGATCGTCGCGACCGCAATGCGAACATTCGATGCGCCCCGCGCCGCTTTCGCCTGCAGGGAACCTTGTGGGATTAATGGATTAGGAGTTGTGCTCATGGAACGGCAGTAGATATTTTATTTCTGAGGACGAATTGGATTCCCGCGGGCCCCTCAGGCGATCCGCGAAAACAAATTTCAATACGAAAGCTCGTGTTCAATTTATTCGGAAAATGATTCAAGGCGTTCCCCGTCAGTTGCTCCGGGTTGCCCAGGGTTTCTCAATACTTTCTGCACTGCCTGGCGAAACGTCTCTCCACGATGCTGGTAGCTCTGGAACATATCCAGGCTCGAACACGCTGGTGATAAAAGCACCACATCTCCCGCAACCGCGCTCTCCGCGGCTTTTGAGACTGCTTCTAACAGCGAATCCACCAGCGTGCAAGGAGTAAAGAGGCTCCACGCCGCACGTAATTTTTCTCGCGCTTCGCCCAGCAAAAATGCGCCTTTTACACGCCGCGCCAGCAACGGGCCAAGGTCATGATAATCCAACCCTTTATCCACCCCTCCAGCGATCAGCCACAGGTTCGGTTCCCCTCCCGTCCCACCCTCCAGCGCCTCGATCGATTGCTGCACCGCATTCACATTCGTCGCCTTCGAGTTGTTAATAAATTTGACCCCGCGGGCCTCTCCCACCAACTCCAGCCGATGCGGTCCCGGCCGGTAGGCCTTGATCGCCGCTACCATCTCTTCCAGTTTGACTCTTAAGATTCTCCCCACCGCCAGCGCCGCCATCACGTTTTCGGCGTTGTGCCGCCCTTTTAAGTTCGACTGGTCCATGTTCAACAGCGGCCCTGCCCAGTCCGGCAGCGAACTAATAATCAAACCACGATCCAGGTAAATGTCCGCCCGCCGGTTTTGCGAGCTATAGGTGATGATCTTGGATGGGATGGGCACTTCCAATGCGCGTAAGTGGGCCAGCGCCTCGGACTGAACTACCGCCCAGTCAAACACTTGTTGGTTTTTAAAGATGTTCCCAATCGACCGCGCGTATTGCGCCACGCTCCCGTAGGTATCGAGCTCATCCGGTCGGATATTCGTCACCACGGCTATCGCCGACCGAAAATGTTCAATGCTATCCAACTGGAAGGCGTTCAAATCCAGCGTCACGAAATCCAAATCCCGCGTCTCCCCGGCCACATCAATGACCGAAAGCCCGCTCGCTCCCGCCCGCACCGTCTTCCGCTGCGCCACCCCCAGGATTTCCGCGATCAACTCCGCCGTCGTGGTCTTTCCGTTCGTGCCGGTTACCGCGATGTTCAAACAACAAAAATCCCGGCTCGCAAATTCCACGTCCGAGACCACCGGAACCCCCGTTTCAACCGCTTTTCGCACCAACGGATGAAACCGGCTGATCCCAGGCCCATGAACCACAAAATCAAAACCACCTGCCAAATCTTTCTCAGAAATGAGTCTTACCCCGCTCGGAAACTGCTCTTTTGTCTCCTTTTGAGACGTCCGGGAGCCGCCTGGGACGAGTGCATAAACCTCGGCATCGTCACTCAGCAGGGCTTTCGCCGCAGACTTAGTGCTTGAGTCCAAGCCGATTACGCAAATTTTTCTGGTCTCTCGTTCGCTCATCAAATTCTGAGATTACCGCAGTTTAAGCGTGGCCAATGCCACAACAGCGCATAAAATGCATAAAATATAAAATCGTGTGACAACCTGGCTCTCGTACCACCCTTTTTTCTCGAAATGATGGTGCAACGGAGCCATCAGGAAAAAGCGTTCTCCCTGCCCCTTCACCCGACGCGTGATTTTGAAGTAATACCGCTGAATTATCACCGAGCACGCCTCCGCCACAAATACACCCCCGGCGATCAACAGAATAAATGGTTGATGAATCAACACCGCCATGATCCCGAATGCCCCTCCCAACGCCAGCGATCCGGTATCCCCCATGAACACCTGCGCCGGATGACAGTTGAACCACAAAAATCCCAGCGAAGCCCCAAACATCGCTGAGCAAAACACGGTCAATTCTCCCGCCCCCTGCACAAAAGGCACTTGCAGGTAATTCGCGAAATAGAGGTTCCCCGCAATATAGGTAAAAACCAGGAAGGGCGTCACCACAATGATCGAACAACCGATTGCCAAACCATCCAATCCGTCCGTCAGGTTCACCGCGTTCGAGCTCCCGACAATCGCCAGCATCACCACCACCAAACCGATAACGCCCGCCCCCGTCATCACCGGATATTTGTAAAAAGGCACATTGATCTCGGTTACCAATTTGCTCGTCTCAGGCAGGTACCATAAGTAGATCCCGATAAACCCGGCCAAAACGGTCTGCACCACGAGCTTGATCAGCGACGTAGCCCCTCGGTTATTCTGTTTCGTGATTTTCGCGTAATCATCGTAAAACCCCAACCCCGCCAGCACGATCAGCGAGAGCAGCGTCAGCACCACCAATTCATTCCATTGCGCCCAGAGTAAACCCGCCAGGTCCATCACCGTCACGATCAGGATTCCCCCCATCGTCGGCGTCCCTTTCTTGCTCAACACGCGGGCCGCCATCCCGCCGCCTTCCTCCGCCTTGTCCACGTAGTTCTGGCCAAATTTTAGCTGCTTCAGCCACGCAATGACCTTCGGTCCAAGCCACCAACTGAAAATCAGCGCCGTGATCGCCGCTCCCGCGCTCCGCACCGTGATGTAGCTGAAGACCCGCAGCGGCGAAACATAGTTCGCCCACTCGGTCCCTTCCGCCTGCATCCGCAAATACTGGCTTAAATAGTAAAACATTAGTTCCCGCGCGCGGTGATCGGCTCACCCTCGCCAAAATGATTCTTCAAAAATTCAACCACCCGCTCCAGTCGACTCGATCGTGAGGCCTTCACCAGCACAATGTCCCCAGCTTGAACTACATCCTTCAGCGCTACCCCCGCTTGATCCACATCACGAATTTCTACTACGTTTTTCAACCCTGCCCTTCGCGCTGCCGCTCCAGTGATTTCACTCCGCTGGCCCACCGCCATCAGCCAGTCAATTCCCCCTTCCGCTGCCCGTCGCCCAATTTCCTCGTGCGCTTCATTCGCGGTCGCCCCCAGTTCCGCCATGTCCCCAAGTACCGCAATACGTCTCCCGTCACACGGAAACTGCTCCAGTGTTTCAATCGCCGCTCGCATCGAATCCGCGTTCGCGTTATACGCATCATCCAACACCAAAAAAGAATCGATCCGCTTCAGTTCCAGCCGCATTTTCGAAGGACAGCTTGAATCCAGGCCACGCTGAATTTCAGCGCGGCCCAGACCCAGTTCCTTCCCGACCACAATGGCATAGGCAGCATTGATCACCTGGTGCATTCCCCAAAGGTTGATCCGGTATTCGCCACTGTACTCTGAAAATTGACTCTCTATCTGGAACCGCATTCCCGTGCCGCTCGCTTGTGCCTCCAGAATCTGCCATTGGCTCTCCAGCGATTGCCCCACGGTCACCACTCTCGCCCGTGAACGTTGCATCAATTGCCGCGCCCCGTAGCTCTCGTTGTTCAAAATCAACAATCCATTTCCGGGCAGGACTTCTGCCAACGTTCCCTCTTCCTCCAACACTCCATCGATGCTCCCGAAATGCTCCAGATGCTCCCGCCCAATGCTCGTGATAATTCCAATATTCGGACTAATCATCTCCAACAACGGACGCAATTCACCAGGATGATTCGTCCCTGCTTCAAAAATTCCCGCGCGATGTCGCCGCTCCAGTTTCAAAAGCGTTAAAGGCACTCCGATGTCGTTATTGAAACTCGCTTCGCTCCAAACGCACTCCAACTTCTGCCGTACAACCGCCGCCACCAACTCCTTCGTGCTGGTCTTCCCGTTCGAACCCGCTACCGCAATCGCATTCAGCTCGAATCGCTTCCGATACGCCCGCGCCAGGTCTCCGAGCGCTTTTCGTGTATTCCCTCGCGTTATGACCAGTGGCCATTTTTTTGCGCCACTCTCGATTTTCTTTTCTTCCACCAGCGCTGCTCGCGCCGCTTGTTCAAACGCGCTCTCCAAAAATTTATGACCGTCGAAATTCTCACCCTCAATCGCCACGAATAAACTCCCACGCTCCACCTTGCGCGAATCGGTGCTGATCCGGTCAACGCACTCCTCCCCCCCAGCCGCACTCAAGCGCCCGCCGCAGGCTTCCGCTACAAATTGGAGGGTGATTGGTTCCATCAAAAAACTTTCGAGTAGCTCTTGATCCTCGGGAAATTTTGCTCCACGCATTCCCTCACTTGTTCCCGGTCATCGAACGGCACAATCGTGCTCGCAAATTCCTGGTGGGTGCGTTCTCCTTTCCCCGCCACAATCACCACATCCCCTTCGCGCGCCATCGTGACTGCTTCCCGGATCGCCAGTGCACGGTCTGGTTGAAAGTGATACGCGCTCGACTGAGTCGATTCGATTCCACGCGCAATGGAACTGCAAATTTGCTCTACCGGTTCCCGTCCGGGGTTATCGCTCGTCAACACCACATGCGCCGCATATCTGCCCGCAACGCGTCCCGCCTCCTGTCGATGCTGCAAGGTCGTGCGTTCCTCGCAACCCAGCACCAGGAGCACCCTTCCATCCTGTCCGCTCGATTGACGGGCTTCACGCAACGAGCTCAACACCAACTCCAATGCTTGCGGCGTCCTCGCCTCGTCCACATACACCAATGGCGAGTCACTCACTAACTCAAGATTGCCGGGTGCCGGCTTCAATTGGTGGATCCCCGCCGCGATTTTTGCCGGCGCAACATCCAGGCAAACCGCCGCCCCTGCCGCCGCCAGCACATGATATAAATTATGTCGCCCAATAATTGCCGCCTCGCACGCCATCGAACCATTCGGCAGGTTTAACTCGAACGAAGTGCTTTTCGCCTCATGCCGCACCGCCGTTGCGTGCACATCCACTTTTCGATCAATCCCAAAGGCAACATGCACCTGCATCCCTTCGGCCTGCGCCAATTCCTGCCCTGCCAGCGTGTCCCCATTTAGAACCGAGCAAACGCTCTTCTTCGGATTCCATTTCTCCAGCCAGCGCAGCGCCACCTCATTTTTCTTCGAAGGCCCCGCAAAAATAAAAACGTCAAACGGCACTCCGATAAACCGGTCTTCGCTCAACTCCTCAGCCGGGATTTCAATCACACACGCACCGCACCCAATCTCCACCATCCCGGCCAGCAGCCGCTGTATGTCACTCGCCTCCGGATACAACCTCCCGCACGGCAATTTCCGCTCCCCCACTTCATGCCGCACCGTGCTGATTAAGCCCGTCGGCAGCCCTGCATTTTCCAAAATCTGTTTTAGGAAAAATGCAATGTTCGATTGTCCCGGATGCCCCGTGATTCCGATCAACTGCAATTTATCCCCAGGCTGCCCAAACCACTCCTCCGCCGCCTGCGCCAGTGCGATCCGCGTATCTGCAACATCCACTTTCGTCGCCCCTTGACGAATGCTGCCATTCTGCCGGCAGACTACCGCCACTGCGCCGCGCTCCACCGCAAGTTCAATTTCCCGATGCCCATCCAACCCGCCCCGCTCCAGCGCAAAATAGATGTCGCCCGGCCGCACCCGCCGCGCGTCATAAGCAAGCCCGCTCACTTCTCTCTGGGTGCTCCCATCGATGTCGAGCAGGTCAATCGATTTGGTAATCTGGCGCAGGGTCGCTTTCATGGATGCTGCAAAGTGTTGACGTTCGAAATGGCGAGGTTTTGGTTCGGCACAAATTCCGGCGGTATCGCCAGGTAATTCGCCACTCGCTCAGCAATCCGCTGGAACACCGGAGCTGCCGCTTCGCTCCCGTAATAACCCTTCTTCGGATCGTCCAGCACCACCGAAATACAAAGCTCAGGATTGTCCGCCGGGAAAAATCCGATGAACGAGGAAAAGTGCGAACTCCGGCTGTAATGCCCATCCACAATTTTCTGCGCCGTCCCCGTCTTCCCCGCCGCCGTGTAATAGGTCAGTTTCGCTGTCCTGGCCGTGCCATTCGTCGAAACAACGCTCTTCAATGCCGTCACCACCTGCGCTGCGGTTTCCGGCGAAACCACACGCCGAACCGCCTCAGGATGAAATTGGGTCATCACCTTTCCCTGCTCGTTCACCAACCGATCCACAATCATCGGCCGCATCAACACTCCCTGGTTCGCAATCGCGCTCATCGCCATTACCATTTGCAGCGATGTGCAATTGACCTCGTGCCCCATCGGAATGCGCGAAATCGATATCTTCGTCCACTTTGGAACCGGACGGATCGTTCCACGCGCTTCTGCCGGCATTAAAATCCCGGTCCGTTCCCCAAATCCAAAATCCCGGACGTACTCGTAAAGTTTATCTTCTCCAAGCCGAATCCCGATTTTAGCCGCGCCACTGTTCGACGATTTGCTCACGATCTGCTCCACCGTCAGCATCCCAAATTTGTGATCGTCCGAAAGTGGCCTTCCCGCAAAATAGAACCGGCCGTTCTCGCAATCGAAAACCTCATCCAGCCGCG
>JBQCGE010000651.1:0-6238 GCA_051955955.1 Verrucomicrobiota bacterium | reverse complement strand
CACGATATTTTAGCTAAGTTCGAGAAAGGCCCCTCCGTCATTAATGCAGACATACTCACGTTCCAACCATCAAAAAAATATGATTTGGTTCTTTCGATTTCAACCTTCGAGCATTTCGGATTCGATGATGAGGCAGATGAGCCTTCAAGCCTTAAAATTAGCCGAGCCGTTAGCTCCTGCCGAAACTTCCTCTCTGCCTCGGGTACATTGGCAATCACCGTTCCCATCGGGTATAATCCAGAACTTGACCTGCTCCTTTCGGATGGAAGCCTTTCCCCGAACCGTGAAATTTACCTGAAGAAGTATGGTCGACTAGATTGGAAGGAATGTGGAAAAGCTGAAGCACTTCGGGCAATTTACAAATCCCGCTTTCCTTACGCAAACGCAATTGGAGTACTGGAATTCCGCGCTGCTTGATTGGAACTTATTCCCAAAAAACATTCGGCTTGGATTTCATTACATAAACCAATGACCCCGCGCCGCATATTAATCACTTACAACACAGCGAACGATTCCCGTTCTGTTTCCGGGGTATTGAAGCATTTTCTCCTGGTTGCGCGCGCATGGATTGCACAAGGGATTGAAGTTGACTTCCTGGTTGCAAAAGCGGGCTTCCCGCAAATCAGGAATTTTGTTCCCGAAGCAGGCTTAGTCAGCAGTGACAATATTTTCAATGCGGACCGTTATATTGGTAAAACCTGGGCCTATCTCCCTGCTTATGCCTGGCGGATGGTTACTCCCTGGTTCTCCAGGTTCAAAACTTATGATGCCATTTATGCCTCGAGTCCCTTCATTTTTGAAGTCGGCCCCGCGCGTGTCATCCGGCGAAGGCAAGGAGCCGTGCTGGCCACTAAGTTTCATCACGTAATCAGCGCCCAGGAAAAAAGGACGGGCCTGGCTGATCGAATGTTCGTTTGGTCTGAGCGCAAGACGATGAAGTGGGTGAATCGCGAGGCTGATTTAATTGTCGCCAGCACCGGGCCGGTGCTGCGCGATGTGAAAGCACTGGAGGCGCGACTGGGCCTGCCCCCGCGGGAGATCCTGCAAGTTGGATACGGGCTTGATCTCAGCCTGTTCCTTCCTCCCGTGGAAAAACCCGAGTTCGATGTCGTCATTCTCGGTCGATTGCACGTGCATAAGGGTGTGCTGGATCTGCCCGAAATCTGGAGCCGCGTTCGTCAATCCAAACCGGACGCCAAACTATTGATCATAGGCGAAGGTGCACATCGCCCACTCGTTGAACAAGGCTTACAAAAGCTTGGCCTGACATCATCCGTCACCTTCACCGGAGGCGTGCCCGAGCGTGAAAAAAATGAACTCCTCGCTCGCAGTCGCATTGGCCTGAGTCTTTCTTTTGAAGAAGGCTGGGGTCTTTCCGTAAACGAATACCTCGCCACAGGCCTTCCCGTCGTTGCTTATCATCTCCCCATTTACGATGAAGTTTTTCCCGGTCTCCTCGAAACCGTCCCCTCTGGAAATAAAGAAGCAGCCGCTGCTAACATTGTGCGCCTCCTTCAAAATCAGCAACTCAGCGAAAGCATAGGATCCCGCGGACGTGAATTCGTGAAGCGTTATGATTACAGGAATGTTGCCGAAGCTGAATTAAACGGCATCCGGACCGCCCTTGAGAAACGCCGAAAGCAGAAAGAATATTAGGCCCTACTCCTCCGGGTTATTTCGAAACCAGCGTCCCGTTTTGGATTTCCACCTTCCGTTGCATTCGTGCGGCCAAATCAATGGCGTGAGTCACGAGGATCAAAGTTAGGTTTTGTTCCCGGTTAATCTCCGTCAATAATTGCGCCAGGTTATGCGCCGAAGATTGGTCCAGGGCACCGGTCGGTTCATCCGCCAGCAACAGTTTGGGTTCGTTGATCAATGCGCGGACCACGGCAACTCGCTGTCTTTCTCCACCGCTCAATTGCCCAGGCCGATGTTCGAGTCGATTTTGGAGGCCGACCCGATCCAATAATTTCATTGCCCGATCCGGCGCGCTCCCTCGCAATCCTTTGTCCGCCGAGGCCAAAGTAGGCACAAGCACATTCTCCAGCACCGTGCATTGCGGCAATAAATGGTGTGCTTGAAAAATAAAACCGATTTTGGCGTTCCGTACCCGCGCCAGAGCAATGTCATCCAATCCGCCAACATCCTCCCCATCAAAAATGACCTCGCCGCTGGTCGGGCGATCCAACGTCCCAATAATATTCAGCAACGTACTCTTGCCCGAACCGGACGGACCCAATATCGCCAGCGATTCACCACGGTTCAACGCCAGATTAATGCCATGCAGAATGCGCAACTCTTCGCTCCCGCCCGCAGTCAGGTAACTCTTGCTTACATTATTCAGTTTCAGCAGAGGCGCGATCATCGAACTCAGCGAGCTTACTTCCCGTCCTTCTGCTCAATCGCTTTCCGGATGATCGGCACCCACACCGCGTAACCGCTTGGATTCATGTGCAGCATATCCGGTTTGAAAAATTTTGGATCCGGTTTTCCATTCGCCATCAATAACGGCGTGTTCACATCGATGAAATGGACCTTTCCGGTCTCCTTCGCAAAGGCCTTCACCAAATCGTTCGCGCGATCACCCTTGGCTTGAAATTTTTCGCGCGATGGGCTCGGCTTAATCGCTAGAAAGTATATTTCCGTGTTCGGCAACGCCGCACGGGTCCGCTCCACAAAAGTTTTGAAATCGGCCGCAACTCGTTCCGGCGATTTCCCTGCAGCGATATCATTATCCCCCTCATACAAAACGATTTTCGATGGCGCGTAAGGAACCACGATCTGGTCCATGTATCCATTTAAATCCGACATATGCGACCCGCCAAAGCCCCGATTTATCGTCTTCAACTCCGGGAAATCCGCTGCTACGTCTGGCCACATGCGAATCGTTGAGCTCCCCACGAAAAGCACCGCCCCTTTGGGCGGAGGATTCGTCGCATCACGGCTTACAAACGCGGCAATTTCCTTCGCGAAGGGTTTGCCTTTGTTCTCCGCCGCGAGGCTTTGCCCTGCGCCAAATCCTATTACGATCCATGCCGCCAGAGCGACCCAACACGGTAAGAAACACCTCATCAATTTCATATAATCTTAACAACTCCGTTACCTTTTGTGACGCTGCCAATCTCCCACGCATTCAGGCCAGCGGTTCCGATTAACTCAATAACACTCTTCACCTTCGCTGGATCCACAAACAAGGTCATTCCAATACCCATATTGAACACCTGGTAAACCTCGCTTTCAGAAACGTTCCCCTTTTCCTGTAAAAATTTGAAAATCGGCAACACTGGCCATGTCCCCTTCCGCACCTCCACATTGCAATTCTTCGGCAGTACCCGCGGCATATTATCAATGAACCCGCCTCCTGTGATATGCGCCATTCCTTTCACCACAAGCGACTTTCCCGGACGATTAAATTTTCGCAAAAGGGCCTGGGTTACCGGCCCGTAACTCACATGCACTTTCAACAACTCCGCCCCGATGCTCCCTTTGATTCCCGGGATCCTGCTCTTTAGATCCAGTTTCAAATCATCAAACAAAATTTTGCGAGCCAGTGAATACCCATTGGTGTGCAAACCGCTCGAGGCGATGCCGACGATGGCGTCGCCGGGTCGGATTGATTTGCCATCCAGCATCTTCGACCGTTCCACCACCCCCACAATCGTCCCGCTCACATCATATTCGCCCGGCTGATAAAACCCAGGCATCTGCGCCGTCTCCCCACCTATCAATGCGCAATTATTTTCCGCGCAAGCCTTCGCGAAACCCGCGATCAACTGACGAAAAGTTTTCTGCTCCAGTTTTCCCGTCCCGATATAATCCAGAAAAAATAACGGCTCAGCACCGAGCACCGCAATGTCATCGACACAATGATTCACCAGGTCCTGCCCTACTGTGTCATGCCGGTTCATCGCAAAGGCAATCTTCAACTTCGTCCCAACGCCGTCCGCGCTCGAAACCAGCACCGGCTCCTTATACTTGCGCGTATCCAGCGCAAACAATCCACCGAAACCACCCACTTTCCCCAGCACCTCTCGGCGATGCGTGGAAGCTAACAACTCAGGCAACGTCGCCTTGACCCGGTTCCCCAGTTCAATATCGACACCAGCTTTGGCATATGCTCGCATTTTCAAAACCGCAAGTCTTGGCCCAACCGCACTCAAAGTCAAACGCTCAACGTATGTTGCTCCAGAAAGGGCAATCATGTTCCCCAACGATCCTCGCTTTATTCCAACCTGTTTAAATTCGCGATTGGCAAAATCGCAGATTCCTCTTCATTATCTGGGATGCTGCGCAAAGTTTCCGCCCTGTTTCGTTTAGAGGGAATCGCCTCGCGCAAACAGTATCTGATTTCAGGACTCGGGTTGTTCTCAATCAAATATGCGCTGGATCTCTTTGCGGTGAGCGTCATTTTCCACAAAATCTGGCTGCCCTGGGATTATCTAAATATTCACTTTCGAGAACTGGATTGGGCTGATCGCCGCACAGTCCTGTTTTCCTGTGTCATGCTGGCCATGGCTCTTCCTTTCATCTGGGCTGGCGTCGTGATTACCTTGAAGCGCCTTCGCTCCGCAAAGCTCCCTTCCACACTCGTGTGGCTCTTCTTTGTCCCTTATCTGAACCTTCTCTTTTTTCTGTTCCTGCTAATCGCGCCGGAAAAAGAAGCCGCAAATGTCAGCCCGGTGATCATCGCGCGAACACAGGGAACCTGGCCTACCATCTTCGTAATCACTGTCGTATGTCTCGGCTTGTTTATTTTCTCCACTGAAATGCTCCAATCTTACGGTTGGGGCCTTTTTATTGGCATACCGTTTTTCGTTGGTTTTGTACCGGGGTTGCTCAACGGCCGGAATATCGGATTTTGGCGCAGCTTTAGATTCGCTCTTCTAGCGCATGGAATTTTAGCAACCTGCCTCTTGATATTTGCCTTTGAAGGAATCGTCTGCCTCGCTATGGCCGCCCCGCTCACATTGACAACTTCAGCCTTCGGCGTATTGATTGGGCGCACTCTTCGCCCCGGTGCTCAACGTGATCTCGATACGCCAACCCTCTGCTGCATGGGAGCGCTTTTATTGCCTGTCAGCGCGATTGAAAAACAATTTCAAATAGTTGCACCCGAATTTCAGGTCACCAGCAGCGTTGAAATCAAAGCGCCGCCTGAACTCGTGTGGCGGGAAGTTGTTGCATTTTCAGAAATCCCAGAACCGGAAGAATGGATATTCCGCTCAGGAATTGCTTACCCAATACGAGCCAAAATTGATGGGAGTGGCGCCGGTGCTACTCGACATTGCATTTTTTCAACGGGCGAATTCATTGAACCGATTCAAAAATGGCAGCCCCCCGAACTCCTGCAATTCACCGTTACATCCAATCCACCTCCACTGAAGGAGTTAAGTTTTTACTCGATCAACCCACCCCACTTGCATAACTTTTTCATCTCTCACGCCGGCCAATTTAGACTTCATCCTACCGCCAGCGGGACACATCTGGATGGCACAACCTGGTATTCGCATAATCTTTACCCCAGCATCTATTGGCGGTTCTGGTCAGACTACATCATCCACAAAATTCACCTGAGAGTTCTGAACCACATCAGAGATCAAGTCGAAAAGCGCAAAGCAACTTCGACCGGCAATGAGTAGGGCTAAAATCTATCCTGGCAATCGTCCCAATGGAGAATGCATCGTACAAAAACACAAAAGATAGCTGCCAAGTCATAAAAACTAGATGAACGGAGAAGCCAGCATTAGTTGGATGAGAGTGCCACGCTCGAGCTGTGGAAAAACTCTCGAACGAACAAAACAATAAAAAAGCCGAAGTCAGTAAATGAATACTGACTTCGGCAGGGTTGATATAAAGATCTGGCGACGACCTACTCTCGCGGAGCCTATAGAACCACTACCATCGGCAATGCTGTGTTTGACGGCCGAGTTCGGGATGGGATCGGGTCGGGCCACAGCTTTATGGTCACCAAAAATTGGGAGCGAACGGGTGTAACTGTGGGGGGAGAGGGAGTGGGTTGATTCGGTGTACCGAATTATCCGTTCCTGTTCCTGGATAGTTACACGGATCGCAAATTGATTAAATTATAAAGAGCTTGGTGTTCGTTGAGTACTACACACAGGGATTTGGAAGCTTGGGCGAGTTTTAAAATTCGCCTTGTTTAGAAATCGCTTGATGATTCTGAACTCCCGGGGGAGGTCAGAAAGAAAAAAGCGATCAAGCCTCACGACCGATTAGT
>JBQCGE010000650.1:0-2657 GCA_051955955.1 Verrucomicrobiota bacterium | reverse complement strand
GCGAAATTGATTTGATCGAAGAAATCACCCGGATGTTTGGAGTCGATAAAATCCCCTCCACTCCACCGCGAGGCGCCATTGGTTCCAACGCCTTCGATTCTGTTTACGATAAATACACCTCCGTCCGTGAGTTGCTCGCAGGGGTAGGCCTGAACGAAGCCCAGGGTCAGACCTTGATTTCGGATGAATCGGTCAAAACTCTGTTTGGCGATTCCACACTCGATCAAATAGTGCGTCTTTCAAACCCGCTCAGCAGCGACATGAATGTGCTGCGTCCGTCCCTCCTGCCTGGGTTGATTGACTCGCTCAGCCATAATATTCATCACGGCAGCTCGGATATTCGTTTGTTCGAGATCGGCCGCGTCTTCAGCCGAAACGGCGGAGAGATTCGCGAGGAACGCCGTCTCGCTATCGCCCTTACCGGCGCTCGCGCTGCTCAATTCTGGAGCGGTGCGGATCGTGACGCGAAACTCGACATTTACGACCTGAAAGGGATTCTCGAGGTTCTTTTTGAACATCTAGGTATTCGCGGGTTGCAATGGAACCGCAATGAAACTTCCAGCCCAGTATTCCTGGAGTCTGCAACCGTCGTTCTCGGCAAACATCCCGCCGGTACCTTCGGGCAGATGAACCCGATCCTTGCGCGAAAAAACGATCTGCGCGATACGGTCCTGCTTGCGGAATTCAATCTCGATTTCCTCCTGCAACGCCGCGCCTCCAGCCGGTCCTTCAAAGCACTCGCGGGTTTCCCCGCGATCCGCCGTGACGTCGCACTGCTCGTCGCGGATGCCGTCACGCACGACAAAGTCCTCGCCAGCGTGAAAACCGCCAAACCTCAAAACCTCGAACGCACTGAGTTGTTCGATATTTATCGTGGCAAGGGCATTCCCGAAGGCCAGAAGAGCGTCGCTTACGCCTTCACTTACCGCCACCCGGAGCGCACCCTCACGGAAAACGAAGTCAACGCAGCTCACGAAAAAGTCGTCGCTCAACTCAAAAACGATTTAAAAGCAGAAGTCCGCGCCTAAACTCTAACCCCAATCTTATATGGCTGAACCAGCTAAAGATCCGATTCAAAGAAAGTCGCTCGAGGAACGGAATAAAATGTCCGACCTTCAGCGCCTGCGCCATTCCTCTGCCCACATCATGGCGACTGCCATTCTGCGTCTTTGGCCCGACGCGTTGCTCGATATCGGCCCGCCCACCGAGGAAGGATTCTATTACGATTTTGACCTCCCCTCCCACCGCTTCTCACCCGAGGATTTTCCGAAAATCGAGGCGGAGATGGCCAAGGTGGTAAAGGAAAACCAGGTCTTCGAAAAGAGTCTCATGTCCCGCGAAGATGCGCGCAAGCACTTTGAGGCGCTCGGGCAAAAATTCAAAGTTGAACGTCTCGCTGATATTCCTGAGGGGGAGGAAATTTCATTTTACAAGAACGGAGAGTTCATCGACCTCTGCGCCGGGCCGCACGTGATGCGTACCGGCAATGTCAAAGCATTCAAACTTCTGCGTGTCGCCGCTGCGTATTACCGCGGCAACGAAAAGAACCAGCAACTCCAACGCCTCTACGGCACCGCCTTTCCCAACAAAACTGAACTTGAGGAATGGCTCAAGCAACAGGAGGAAGCCAAAAAGCGCGACCACCGCAAAATCGGTAAGGAGATGGAGCTTTTCACTTTCGACGATGACGTCGGCCCCGGTCTGCCGCTTTGGCTCCCGAAAGGTGCCGTTCTCGTCGAGGAATTGGAAAAACTTGCCAAGGAAACTGAATTCGCCGCTGGATATCAACGCGTCCGCACCCCGCACCTGGCGAAGCAGTCGATGTATCTCAAATCGGGCCACTTGCCTTACTACGAGGAAAGCATGTTCCCGCCGATGGAACTTAAGGAAGCTGGTTCATCAGATGAGATAGCTACTAAATATTACTTAAAGGCGATGAACTGCCCGCACCACCACAAAATCTTCGGTGCGGTCCCTAGGAGCTATCGCGATCTTCCTCTCCGCCTCGCGGAATACGGCACTTGCTACCGTTACGAACAATCGGGCGAATTGATGGGTTTGATGCGCGTCCGTTCCATGCAGATGAACGATGCGCATATTTATTGCACCACTGAGCAGTTCGCCCAGGAATTCCAGGCGGTGAACGAAATGTATCTGAAGTATTTCAAGATTTTCGGATTCGAGAAGTACCAGATGCGCTTCAGCACCCACGATCCGGCCAAACTCGGCCAGAAATTCGTCAATGAACCCGAACTCTGGAAGAAAACCGAGGACATGGTCCGCCGAGTCCTTCAGGAGACCGGCATCAACTATGTAGAAATTCCGAACGAAGCCGCCTTTTACGGACCGAAAATCGATGTCCAGGTCTGGAGCGTTGCAGGTCGCGAATTCACCATCGCCACGAACCAGGTTGATTTCGCCGTCCCATCGCGCTTCGGCCTGGTTTACAAGGACAAGGACAACACCGAGAAAACTCCGCTCTGCATTCACCGCGCCCCGCTCGGCACGCACGAACGTTTCATCGGCTTCCTGATTGAACATTATGCCGGCAATTTCCCGCTCTGGCTCGCGCCGGAGCAGGTCCGAGTTCTCACCATCGGTGATGACGAGAAACTGATCGCCTACGCCTCCGAAATTGCCCATCAACTCCGTTCCCA
>JBQCGE010000649.1:0-3982 GCA_051955955.1 Verrucomicrobiota bacterium | reverse complement strand
TCACCGCGTAATAGAGATTCGATACGGTGGTCACTTGGGTGTCGTGCAATGCTGTTTCCTGCCAGGGAATCGTCGCATCCGGTGTGCTGGGAAAGGAGATCCCATCCCGACTCCGCCGGATAAGATACGAGGTCACGTTGGTCTGAGTCACTGGATTCCACGAAATCCATGCGCCCTGGCCGGTTGCGCGAATTGAGCCGCCTGTCGGCTTTGGAAAATCGGTTTCGCTTCCCGAGTAATAAATCGCCCGCACACTTTCGATGTCCGATCCGGGCGTAACGGTACCCACAGACTCGGTCGCCAGGTCCTGAAGCCAGATGTATCGAGCGCTGGCCAATCCCGATGGATGAATATCAATTAAACTCAGAGCCCTGCCTGTGCCTACGTACTGAAAAGTGTTGGTCGCGGGCGAATTCGACACCAGCACCCGATAACTTTCGTCCTGTCCGCCGAACGCCGCGCCAATCTCTCGCACCTCCACGTCCGGACCCGCCCCGTCGAGCACTGGAGTCTCAGCACCCATGTCCAGGATGATGCTTGCTCCCGGACCCCCGAGCGACACCTCCTTATTATCCGACGCGCCCAAAGCAGCGATAACATTCGTCTGACTGTTTCCGGCATTTCCATTCAGAATGACACTGAAGGTCACCGCCTTGGCAAAAGGATCAGCCGCTTGCGCGCGCAAACCGAGCCCCAGCAAAACCAACAACGCCGAAATGAATAGAACAGGTGAATCGGATCTCTTTAACATGACTCTTGCTCTCTAGAACCTGATTTTGGCAAACGTGAAGCGCTCGGTCCATAGTATTTCCGCTCATCTTTGCCCCTCTTCTTTTTCCAGTTCCAAGACTTTTTGCTTATATCAATTCCTGTGAATCCGCTGCAATTCACGTTCTTCACGAATTTGTACGGATTGACTGATTGTAATTATCAATCCGTTCCGATGTTATGTGGCGCGCTCACATACAGCTTCTCCCATTTTATTTGGCGCCTTCCAGTACAGGGTTAGTTCGCTGGCTTCCTTCGAGTTCAGCCCGGACTTTGGGTAGACTGCCGGGGTAGTTCCTTTGGATAAAGCTGATGAGTCCCTCCCGAACATCGCAGCGCATGTTCCAACCTTTGCCCGAATCTGCGGTGGTCATAAGAACGCGGATTTGCAGCGCGCGATCGGTGGCTTCGGTAATCTGAACATTCCAGAATTTCTTGTCCCAGTTCGGGTGATTCTCGATCATGCGTTTCGCTTCGGCACGAATAGCTTCGATGGGGACCGTATAGTCTGCATAGAAGAAGACTGAGCCCATAATTTCGGAGGAGGTCCGGGTCCAATTCTGGAATGGTTTTTCGATGAAGTAGCTGATGGGGAGAATCAGGCGACGCTGGTCCCAAATCCGGACGACGACATAGGTCAGCGTTATTTCCTCCACGCGCCCCCATTCACCCTCTACGACGAGGACATCATCAAGGCGGATCGGTTGAGCCATTGCTAGTTGGAAGCCGGCGAAAAGGTTGGCAATGGTGCGCTGGGCCGCGAAACCCAGGATGATGCCAACAACGCCAGCGGATGCCAGGATGTTGGTACCGAAACGCCGGACTTCCTCAAAGACCATGAGCATCGAAGCAATGGTGAAAATTGTGATGATAAAATAGATAGTTTTGCTAAGGACCTTCACCTGCGTATGAATTTTGCGGGCCTCAAGATTATCCGTGACCTTCGTGTCATGTGTTGCGAGGAGGAATGATTCGCCGGTGCGTACGAACTGGAAGAGCACCCAGGCAACAACAGCGATGAGAGCGAGGCTGGAAAGCTTGCTCACAACATAGTCATAATCGGCAGGGAGGCCGAGGATGGGGAGCGCCAGGATAACTGCCAATATAGGCAGCGCCACCCTGAGGGTCCGCATAACTGCAGGAATTAGGAGGTCATCGGCCTTCGTTTTTGATTTCTTAGTCCAGCTGATAAGCTGCAGGTTCAGAACGTGGGTGAACCGGTAGAAAAGCCAGATCACCGTGGCAAAGACACCCACATCGAGAAGCCACTCAATCGCCATCCGCAGCGCCGTCTCCTCTGCGGATTGCATCTTGTCGATGACCGGGAGCAGGGCAGCGTAAATCCCATGCAGCCACAGGAGAGCAATAAGAGGTTTGCCGACGGCAATAACGCTTTGACGCCGCCAGCCGCCATGTGGCTCCTCTCGGTTATTGCGGTGCTCGAGCCAGTTGAGCACAGTCCGCAAAACAACCGCCACAACCAGAATGAGAATGATCAGGATGACGCTCGCCAGGAGATCTCCCCAAGTGGCTTGCCCTAGCACCGGCTCGGCAAGGGAAGAGCCAAAAACGGACTGAAGAAGAGTGGTGAAAAATGCCGCCAGATTGACGCCAAAAGTTTCCAGTAAAGTTGGTTCAGACATTGTTTTGTATATTCAGCGAATAGATTGCCCCCGGTTCCGGGTATGTTGAGAAAGTGCCAGTGTAGGAAAGCGAGTGCCTCGAAAAAGATCACCGCGAATTCATCAAAAGCTCCCTCCCGCTTGTAATCCTGCCGGTGATCGTGTCGAGTCGTCAAATCCTGGAGGCAAAAATTTGTGTTCTGGTCGGAATCTGCCTCTCAAATCGCGAACCAACTGACTGGCAATCTGGCAGCAATCTGACTCTGATCAACAGTGCGCAAATCTATATCGCCTTGACGGAAACGAACAGTTTCCAGCGCTACTATCGTGCGACCCTGCTCCCGTAAAACGGGACCTTCGAGCAACAGGCCTGCTGGGCTGCCTTTTTACTCCCGTTTGGGTCGAGTTCGATTCTCGTTGCTTCGCATTGGGCTGAATCCATAAGCTCCGCCAAAGAGTATGAGATTGAACGAGTATTTTATTGAGGCGAATCTGGCCTCGTTCCCAGCAGGGTCAGATTAATGAGTGAGCCGCTGATCATTTATGGGGCTGGGGGGCATGCAAAGGTTGCAATTGATGCGGCACGCGCTGCAGGACTGAATGTAAGTTTGGTGCTGGATGATCATTCCCCGCACGGTGAACTGCTGGGAATTCCAGTCCGTCGCGGTTCGGAAGCGGAGAACATTCCAGGAGCTTTTCAATTCTTTGTCGCGATTGGCAACAATGCCGTTCGCGCCGCCATTTTGGAACGCCTGGTCAGTTTGAGCGGAACTCCATTCTCCATCATCCATCCCTCCGCTGTGATTTCACCTCTGGCGGAAATCGGCAGCGGTACGATTCTGGCAGCGGGGTGCATTATTAATCCGGGCGCTCGGATCGGAAGAAACTGCGTGATCAATACGGCGGCTTCTATAGATCACGATTGCGCACTGGGGGATCACGTATTTATCGGACCGGGCGCGCGCCTTGCGGGGACGGTCCAGGTCGATGAAGGGGCTTCTGTTTTTACGGGCGCAGTTGTAATCCCCGGAATTCGAATTGGAAAAAGCGCAATCGTGGGAGCTGGCGCTGTTGTGCTCAAGAATGTGCCTCAGGGAGTAACGGTGGCAGGCAACCCTGCGCGACCGATACCTTCCCGGGCTTAGGGCGATTTTGGAAGTCGGTTAATTTAAGGTTTGTATCCCTGGTCAAGTCGGGCAGAGGGCAGATGCGCCGCCCTTATTTCGGAGTCTTGAAAATTCGCGCGGCGTTTTCGTTGGCGGGGAGGAGTTCGCCCTTGGTTAAAATTTCGTGAAAGGCACCGTTTCGCCATGCGCGCATTTGGTAAACGGTTGCGAACGTCCAGGTGGGGGCAGCTTCACCCTGGCCGCCGACGAGTTCGCTTCCACGGCGGACGTTGTCCTGCATCCATGCAGGGAGGAAGAGGTGGAAGGGATTGCGCGTGACTTCGCCGACATGAAATGAGGTTCCAGCGACAAGATCAGCGACTTCTTCGATGGTGGATTCAACCATCAAATTGGGTTGGTTGTTTTGGCCCCAGAATTCGGTTTCAATCGTTATGACATCGGCTGAGGGGATTTGCGCCAGGGCAT
>JBQCGE010000648.1:0-2630 GCA_051955955.1 Verrucomicrobiota bacterium | reverse complement strand
TTGCGCGGGGGGCGGCGCACCATTATTTGTGAGTCCGGAATGAATTATAAGATTTCAAAGCGGGCGGCGTCACTCGCGCCTTCGTTGACGCTGGCGATTGATTCGAAAGCCAAGCAGATGAAGGCGGAGGGGCAGGATGTGATTGGGTTCGGAGCTGGAGAACCGGATTTCGATACGCCACAGCATATCAAGGATGCGGCGATCAAGGCGATTCAGGATGGGTTTACGAAATATACGCCGAGCAGCGGAATCCCTGAGCTGCGGCAGGCGATTGCGGACAAGTTCAAACGGGACAATGGACTCACTTACAAGCCGTCGCAGGTGATTGTGAGCTCGGGCGGGAAGCACTCGTGTTTTAACGTGATTTTCGCGACGTGCGAGGATGGAGATGAAGTGATCATTCCATCCCCGTACTGGTTGAGTTACCCGGAGATGGTGAAGCTGGCTGGGGCAACACCGGTCATTCTGGAGACGAGCGACAAGACGGAGTTCAAGGTGACGCCGGAGCAATTACGGAATGCGATCACGCCGAGGACCCGGCTGTTTATATTGAACTCGCCGAGCAACCCGACTGGAAGCCTGTACAGCCGGGAAGAAATCAAGGCTCTGGGGGATATATGCGTGGAGAAGGGGGTCTTGATCATGAGCGACGAGATTTATGAGAAGCTGGTGTACGATGGAGCTTCGCATACAAGCGTCGCGAGTTTTTCACAGGCGCATTATGATCATACGATCATCGTGCATGGGCTGGCGAAGGCGTATTCGATGACAGGATGGCGGTTGGGTTATCTGGCCGCGCCCGAACCGATTGCGAAGGCGATTGACGCGATCCAAAGCCACAGTACGAGCAACCCGACCAGCTTCGCGCAAAAGGGCGGAGTGGCGGCATTGAACGGGCCACAAGATCATTTGGCGAAGTGGCTGGCGGAGTATTCGAAGCGGCGGAGCTATGCGCACCAGAAGTTGAACAGCATTCCGGGAATTAGCTGCGTGAATGCGACAGGGGCCTTTTATCTTTTCCCAAATATTTCACAAACGGGTTTGAACTCGACCGAATTTTGCGCACGGCTGCTGGAACAGCAGAAGGTGGCGGCGGTGCCGGGGATTGCGTTCGGCGCGGATGATTATATGCGCATCAGTTACGCGACGAGCATGCAGAATATTGAGAAGGGTTTGGAGCGGATCGAGAAATTCGTTTTGAGCCTGAGGAAGTAAATCAAATCAAAATTTCGAAAAGAAAAAGCCTCCGCAGCAGATCATGCGCGGAGGCTTGCGTTTTTCCAGGAGAGAGAGTTTTTAGGCCTTCTTGAACTTGCGTGTGAAGCTCACGACTCCCAGGCTGGCCAGGCTGAGCAATGCGAGAGTTGAACCGCCATCGGGAGCGGCAACTTCGAAGTTGTAAGTAGCAGATTGGCCGTTCTTAAAAGTGAGCGTGACGTTATCCGCGAAGGCGTGATAATCACTGCCAACACTGCTTCCGAGGCCCACGCTGATTCCCGCGATGTAAGCGTCCTTGCTGTAAACGCTTTGCCAATCGGAAATATCGTTGTTGTAGATAAGAGAATCACCAATTCCAGCTTTGTATTGCCAGAAATTGTCATCTGTGCCGGTGGTGTACCAGGCTCCTTTTGTAAGGCCAGAGACACCGTTGTAGGCACCTTCCCAAATCAGCTCGCTGCGTTGGGCTCCGTCCCAAATATGAAGACGGAGTGCGGGAGTATAATCTGCGCCCAGCTTTGAAATACTATCCGTGGCGACCGACCAATCGAAAGTGAAACTTTGAATGTCGCTCAATAGGCCGATGTTGCTCGCGCTGCTGTAAGGATTGCCCAAGCCGAAGAAGCGAGTCCGATCACCAAACATTTCGACCGAACCATTGCCCGAACGAGGAGCGGTGGTGGTTATGGCAGCTGAGCCGCCGCCGCCATTTTCCCCTGGAGGATTGGCCCATGAAGGATCACCTGGGTAGACGGTGACAGCGAGGAGGTTTGAGCTTGATAATGCGAGAGTAAGACATCCCGCAAGGAATGATAATTTAGCAATTTGGTTCATAATTTACCTGAAGGGAATCAGAGTCCCCGTTTGGTAGCTTGTAAGGTGCCAAATAGGAATCGACCTTTTATTCCTTTTGGCAAGTTGCTCCACTTCAAGACGATTCAGAACAAGAAAGAATTATGAGGTTCAGGATGCTTCCTTGATTGAGTTTAGAATTCGTAAAATGGATTTACGATTTGCGTAACTAGAATTATTTCGAGCAAGGACCAAGGCTGTAAAGTTACGGAATTTCTTGCGCTAATAGTCCAGGGATTCAGAATCCCGGAATGAACCTACTCGTTGGAATTTTAGTGATCTCATTCTCGTGCGGAGTTTTTGGCGCGGGCGTTGGGGGCGAGATTCCCGAGCCGCTTGGAGTGCCGCATCCAGGGGCGACGAATGATGCGCCTTATGCGCCGCAGCCAATTGTGCAGGGCGGGATTGTGATGCCGCTTTATCCCGCGGATTCGCCGCAATTGAACCAGGATCGGGTAAGGGAAGCGGAGCAGTATAATTTGAGCAAATCGGTTCCAGGACGAATCAACAGCATTGTGAATATTCACAATCCGTCGATTGAAGTTCACAAAGTGGATGGA
>JBQCGE010000647.1:0-9543 GCA_051955955.1 Verrucomicrobiota bacterium | reverse complement strand
TCCAGATTTTAAAATGTCCTGCATCCCATTGTTAAGAGGACATTAGCCCAGAGCGCGCGTTCACCCGTTTGTATCGTGAGCACGTGGTCCGGAGATTCTACCTGCTTATAAAAGTCCCATTTATCGATGGGTTCGAGTTTCAAATCCAAACCTGTTGCCGCGAGTTCAGCGCGGAATGATGCCCAGACCGGTGGCTCGCCCCGTTGGGCGTAGGGATCATCCGGCGGAATTCCCATGGTACTCACCGAATCAATCACCACCGAACCCAAAATCGCTCGCAGCACTTGGGCGACGCTTACTACGCCGGGGGATAGAGCGAGTGAAATCACTTTCGCATTGGGTCCTTTCTTTGTTGAAACAGGATAGTTTCCGTCCGCGATGAGTATCTTTGAATGATGGCCCGCCGAGGCGAGAACCTCCGTTATTTGAGGGTGGATAAGTTCGTGTTTTAACATGCAATCCTTTAATCGAGAAAAAGTGGTTTTAGATGGCGGTCGAAGAGGTTTTCGGTAACGTTACGCGCAACCACTTCCTCATTTTCCCGCAGCAAAGCGAGGTAACGTTCCCCCATCTTAGAGGCGACTTTGTATGCGACATGCAGCAGTTGACGAACATCGGGATTGAAACGCGGATCCACTGGGTTATGGCGAAGAGCAGAAACAAACTGTTCCGCATGCCATTCCTGCACCCTCTCCACGGTGGGTAAGCGATCCGTTTGAATGTCAATCACGCTCGCGTATGGAGCACAAAGTTCATCCCGGTGGGCATAAGCCTCCTGGTAAATCTCCTTTGCCAATTCAAGTGCTGCTCCACCTGATTCAGCCAGTCCAATGACTTCCTCCAGCCAGGTTGTTCCCGCAGTCTTTATGTGAACGCCTGCGCCGGATTTGCGCAAGGCGCGGCTGATCGCGGGGTAAATTGAAAATTTGTCACTTCCCGAATGGACACTCAATTTTAAGTTTTTCGGGAGTCCATATCGGCCAACGGCGAAGGTAATGATGGCAATGTCATCATTAAACTCCTTTTCGAATTGAGCAACGCTTCCAACATAATCAACCCCCTTGTTAAATCGCCCTGTGAACTTCGGCGCAATGGTTTGAATGGGGATTTTCTCATCAGCAATGGCAGCAAGGATGATCAGGAGTTCCGGTGGGGTTTGTGGGGATTCCGTTTCGTCCATGGAAACTTCGGTGATAAACTCATCCTCGTTGCCATGCCCGTTTTTTTCGCTCCGAATTCTCCGGTAGATGCGGCCCGCTTCTTTAACCGCCGCCAAGTATTTCCGCGCTATTTTTTCAAGAAAATCGGAAGTCACGCTCACTTCTTCTGAAATGCCGGGGATTTTTAGCCGCCCGATTAACTCAGGATGTGCAGTCACAAAGTCTCGAACATCTGCGTCGAGCGGCGCTTTCCCGATGTTATCCGCGACATCAATGGTAAAAAAATCGGAACTGCTTAAAAATCGACCCACCGTTTCCAGTCGGATATGGTCAGCATCGACATGCCATCGTTTGCTCCAACCCGATTCGCGAACCACTGCTTCCGCAGCAGAACGAACACTGCCAGGTTCCGAGTTGACGGTGAGATGTTCGCGATTCGATTTGTTCCAAACGGGGGTGATATCAACGCCCCTGGTTGCCGCCAATTGAAACGCGCGCAACTGCGCTTTTGCCTGCTGCGCAAAACGGTCACCCACACCGAACGATAACTTCTCGAGCATCAACATTAATGTCCATGCTGAACGCCTCTTTCCTCAAGTTCAATCGGATTTTATCGACTCCAAAGCATATGAATCTTTTCGAAGCAACTGCGTCTTACAAGTCGTGAAGCGTATCTTTGCATTCATTTTGCTTCTGGGGTGCAGCATTTTTGAGATGCACCCTGCGCCATTGCCCAAAATACGAGTCGTCAAAGATCAGTTTGAAACGGCAGATCACTAGCCATTCACACCATTTGGCGTTTCCTATTTCCGTCCCGGAACAGGTTGGGCACCCCAAGTCTGGAAAAAATTTGATGCCGAAGCAACGCGCCAGGATTTCAAACGAATGAAATTACTCGGAGTGAATTGTGTCCGCGTTTTTATCAGTTTCGGTTCGTTTTACTCAGAGCCCGGGAAGCTCGACCTGTATGGGTTGAAGAAATTTGATGAATTCCTGGAGATTGCTGAAGAAGCTGGAATTTATGTCCACCCTACCGGCCCGGATCATTGGGAGGGCGCGCCTGAATGGGCAAAGGATAGGGTGGCGGATGAACAGGTCGTTGCAGCTTTGGAGGAGTTTTGGAAGCAGTTCGCGGCGCGTTATTGGAATCGAACAGTGATCTTTGCCTATGATCTGCGAAATGAGCCCGAAGTGCCATGGGATTCACCTGCTTTACGGCGGCAATGGTCGGAATGGGTCGGAAGCAAATATTCAGATGCAAAGACCTTAGCCGACCGGTGGCAATTACCGGAGACGAACATTTCACTCGCGAACCCTCCCCTGCCCGACCCAGCAAAAGCCGGGAAACATTTGTTGGATTACCAACTCTTTCGCGAAAGCATCGCGGAAAATTGGACGGCCCGTCAAACCGCTGCAATCAAGTCAGTCGATCCCGATGCGCTGGTTACCGTTGGATTGATTCAGTGGTCCGTGCCCGCGCTGCTGCCGGGAATTATTCATTATTCCGGATTTCGCCCCGAGCGGATCGCTCCCCATGTCGATTTTATGGAAATCCATTTTTATCCATTTGCGAATGGATTTTATGAGTACCAACCGCAGGATGAGGTTCTCAACCTCTCCTATTTGGAAAGCATCACTCGCGAGGCAGCACTGCCGGGAAAGCCAGTGGTAATTGCCGAGTTTGGCTGGTACGGCGGCGGTAAGCTGACCATTGATCAAGGGAAACATCCCTTCGGCTCGGAAGCAGATCAGGCGCGCTGGTGCGAAAAGCTGATCGAAATAACACGCCCATTCAGTTGTGGTTGGTTGAACTGGGGACTATATGATATTCCCGAAGCAGGCGATCCAAGTCAGTTTATCGGGCTACTCACCGCAGATGGAAAACCAAAGAAATGGGGGAAAACCTTTCAAAAGTTAAGCACGTTGGAAACGAGCAAACCCCATCACCAACAAATTCCTCGTGTCCGGCCTCCATTGGATTGGGATTCCTGCCTGACAAGCATGAAAGCACAATCCAAATATCGCGAGGATTACCTGCGCGCCTTCCGAGCTGAATACCCGGAACTCAAATAACTTGAAAACGTTTAAGCCGCGACCGGTTGGCTTACGGATCTATTTTGCTGACTGAGCAACTCGTAGCCGTAACGAATCATTCGCTCTGTCGTCGCCCAATCGATACACGCGTCGGTGACCGAGATGCCATATTTCAAATCGGCAGGATTTTTTGTTACCGCCTGGTTCCCCTGGAACAGATAGCTTTCGATCATCGCGCCAGTGATCGCTTTGGTTCCGCTGATTCGCTGCTGGATGATCGATTTCCACACCTCTTCCTGACGCGCTGGTTGTTTTCCCGAATTTGCATGGCTGCAATCGACCATCAAAACTTTCGGCAGTTGATGTTTGGCGAGTTGGTCACAGGCAGCTTGAATGCTTTGCGGATCGTAATTCGACTGGTTTCGTCCGCCGCGTAGAACCACATGTCCATCCGGGTTTCCTTTCGTCCGGACAATGCAAGTGTATCCCTCCTGGTCGATTCCAACAAAGCTGTGGGGCGTTCGAGCCGCGCCCATGGCGTCAATCGCAATCTGCAAACCGCCATCGGTACCGTTTTTGTAACCAACAGGCATGGATAACCCGCTAGCCATCTCCCGATGTGTCTGGCTCTCAGTGGTTCGCGCGCCGATCGCAGCCCAACTGATCAGGTCGGCGATATATTGCGGAATGATTGGATCGAGGAATTCCGTGGCGCAGGGCAAACCCATGGCATTGATGTCGAGCAGCAACTTTCTCGCAATGCGCAAACCTTCTTCAATCTCACAGCTTCCATCCATCCGCGGATCGTTAATCAACCCTTTCCAGCCGATGGTTGTCCGAGGCTTCTCAAAGTAGGTTCGCATTACGATTAGGAAACGATCCTCCACTTCCCGGCTCAATTCGGCCAAACGGTAGGCATATTCCAAAGCGCCTTTTGGATCGTGAAGCGAGCAGGGGCCCAACACGATTAACATGCGGTCATCCTTCTGGTTAAGGATGTCCAAAACGCCGCTCCGGCCTTGCAGAACGGTTTTTGTAACTTTATCTGCTGCGGGTAACTCCGCTTTGATTGCGCATGGCGGTTGAAGCCGGGAAAACCCCGCCACCCGCAAATCCTGAATCTGCTGCATGGGGACGAACTTTACCGGCCCTGAGACGAGTGGCAAATGAGAATTAACCGACTGACCCAATTCAAAAGTCGTGCAGCGGCCGGGCCGAAATCCAAAATGATTGATGCAAAAAGGCAATCGGATCGTCAAACGAGATGAATTTGAAATGTTAAGTTCATTCAGTCCTGCGTTTTTGTTTGCTTCGCTCATCTGGGGGTCCGTTGGGTTTGGGTATTTCATTTACGGCAAAAAGCAAAGCTCCTGGGTGCCTATGACCGGCGGAGTCATCATGATTCTGCTTTCCTATTTTGCTCCCAGTGCCTTAAGCATGTCCCTGCTCTCTCTACTGATTATCGGCTGCACCTGGTACCTGTTGAAAAGCGGATACTGATTCTTCTGCAACATTTCCCGAGCCTAATTCAGGCGTGACACCTCATTGCCGCGGAGAGGGCTGAGTCCGACTGTATCCCATGAAAGCTATTTATGCTCTGGCTCTTTCGGCTTTGGTGCTGGCGGGTTGCAGCAAAAATGGAGAGAGCGGCGAGAACCGCGGTGCTTATTCGAAGAAAGGGGGCGGCAGCATGGAAGGTGCAGGAGGAGCCGGGCCCGGATATGATGGAACGGGCCAGGGCTCAGGACCACACGGGTTAGCCGCTGAGAACGGCCCCTCCGACCGTACAAAAGCAGGAAATACCCAAACCAATACCGCCATCGGAAATCCCGGAGGCGAAAAAGCACCCCAAACTCCGCAATAATTCTAGCCGTTCACTGGCGTCGTGGGCGGTACCGCGCCATGAAGCCAGGTTGTGCGCCGGAGAGGTCGGCGCGGCGTTGGGCGGCGATGATTTGTCCGTAGGTGGAAATATCGGCCACTGTCATTTCGATTCGCTGCTGTAACGATTCGCTAACGATTAAGCCATCCTTCACGTCATCACGCTCGATAAAGGAAATGCCGTAAGGGAGAGACCAGGCATAGCATTGGCGCGCAACGGTCCGGACCTGGTCTGTCACGGTCAATCCTTTTTCGTAAGAACTGACGATAGAAACAAACAGTTTACCAGCGAACTCCTGCCAAAAATGATCGAGGAAGTTTTTTAAAACGCTGCTGATGCTTCCGTGGTAATCCGGCGTGCCAAGAATGAATACGTCAGCGGCTTCCACCCGTTTTTGAAGCGGGCTGTAAATCGCTGACTGGTAAGCTTTATCAGGATTAAAGAGGTCGAGTTGCTCCTTTACGGGATCGAAAACATCCGTGTCACAACCTTTGTCAGCCAGCAACTGGGTGGCATGATTCACCACAATCCGGGTGACTGACTTTTCGTTCAAACTGCCAACTACGCCGAGAACTCTCAGCTTTGCTTCAATCATCGCCCTGCTTAATACACTTTCCGCAAGTGAGATGGCAAAATATTCAACTCCGAACGGTATTTGGCCACAGTGCGGCGAGCAATGACGATTCCTTTTTCCGTCAACTGCTTCACAATTTCCTCGTCGGAGAGCGGCTTTGTCGTGTCTTCCTTGCTGATCATCTCGTTGATCAACTCCTTCACGCTGGTATTAGACATGCCCGTTCCACTGGCGGTTTTGAGACCTGACGTGAAGAAGTACTTCATCTCGAAAACACCCTGCGGTGTTTGCATATATTTGCCTGACACCGCCCGTGAAACCGTAGTCTCGTGCACTCCGACCACTTCGGCGACCTGGACCATGGTCATCGGTTTCAACCCGGAAACACCCTTCTCCATGAACTCCCTCTGACGTTTCACGATTTCCTTCGCGATATTCAAAATTGTTTCCTGGCGCTGGTGAAGACTTTTGATGAGGAATTTACCGGCGCGGATTTTATCGCGAATCCACTCGCGGACTTCAGCCGAGCTTTCGGCGCGCGCCATCAAATCCTTGTAATGATTGCTGATGCGCAAGTGTGGCACCTGGTCGTGGGTGGTGGAAACGACGTAATCTTCGTCGTGGGGGATCACAAATATTTCAGGAACCACGTATTGCTGGTTCTCAGGAAGAAAATCTCGGCCGGGATGAGGTTCGAGCAGCGCAATACGAGCGACCGCTTCCTGAACATCATCGATTGAGACACTCAAACCCCGGGCAATATCGGGCATTTTCCGCTTCCCGAGCGCGTCCATGAATTTATCGATGATTTTATACTCAAGCGTGTCGGCCCGTTCGGAACGTTCGAGTTGGAGCATGAGGCATTCGCGCAAATCGCGCGCGGCGACCCCTGCGGGATGAAAGGATTGAATCACCTTCAGAACGGCTTCGATTTGGTCCTTCGGAATGTTGGTTGAGAAGGCAAGCTCATCAACACTGGCCCGCAAATATCCTCGGTCATCGATATTGCCAATAATCATTTCGGCAATCTGACGTTGCTGGTCGGAAAGCTCAGAAAGGCGAACCTGTTCCAAAAGCGTTTCCTGCAAAGAGGTATTCGCGACCAGCGAATCGAACATGTACTGCCGCTTCTCCTCATCCTCTTCGGACTGCCGGATTGGACCGCTTCCCTGACCGAAATTGTCCCGCCAGTCCTGGTCCATTTGAGCCAGCTTTTCAAACTCAGCCTGAAAATCGTCGACCGGCTCGTTGGATTCCTTTTCTGACGCGGGATCGAAATTCACATCGGCAGGAGGCTCGGCCGGGTCGGCAGCGTCACGGTCCGCTTCGCCACGTATGGTTTTCTCCTCGTGATCAATATCAATGGAAGCAGCTTCTTCGAGAACTGGATTCTGCTGCAATTCCTGCTCCACCAGAGCTTTGAGCTCGAGGGTAGGCGCCTGGAGCAGAGCCAGCGATTGCTGGAGCTGCGGGGCCAACACCTGCGAGAGGGCCATTTTTTGAGAAAGCTGTAAGCTTTGAGCCATGGTTATCTGGTAAAAAGATTAATCGGCTTTGCTGTTTGCTCAAGTCCTAACTGGCACGAACAATGCTTTTTAGTTATCTAAGCTAGTCATCGGCACATTCCCGCGCGAGTTAACCCGATTTCAGTTCTCCTGTGTTCTTGTGGAGGTGGAATTTTTCCCTATGGGCCACCTTTGTGAGACCGGCACAGCAATGGTTAAAAGGGTAAATCAACGACTTACGTCAAAAGCGCCCCCCTTCCTTCTGAGTTGAATAATCAATCCGTTGGTCAAAGTGGAATTACCCAAATGTTCCAAGTTGAAGAAGTGTAGAGCGGCTGCCGTAGAGTTTTGAAGAAGGCGTGATACGTTACACATAAAGGTGGTAAGCTTGTGAAAAATTTCACAAATTCGCTTGCTGTGGTTTTGTCAGGACAGTAATTTTCATTCGTCGAAGCGAAGGAGTCTCTCCTCTTATGCAAGAAACCAAAGAAATTGGTTATAATTCGAAGATTGAGGGTGATGTAATTGTTACCCGGTTGGATGCTGCGTTGAACTGGTTCCGAAAGAACTCATTGTGGCCGATGCCGATGGGGCTTGCGTGCTGCGCGATTGAATTAATGGCTGCCGGCGCGAGCCGGTATGATATTTCCCGATTTGGCGCGGAAGTGATGCGCTTTTCTCCCCGCCAATCCGATGTGATGATCGTGGCGGGCACGGTGACCTACAAAATGGCTCTGGCCGTGAAACGCATTTACGAGCAGATGGCCGAACCGAAATGGGTGATCGCGATGGGAGCATGCGCCTCGACTGGCGGGATGTATCGGAGCTATGCCGTTCTGCAAGGGGTAGATCGAATTATCCCGGTAAACGTCTATGTCGCAGGGTGCCCTCCGCGTCCTGAGGCCTTGCTGGATGGTTTGCTGCGTCTCCAAAAGGATGTCGTTTCGAACGAAGCGGTCATTGCGACGCAGAGAAAAGCAGCATAATTCCCGGGCTATTTTCTATAATGACGGCGACGGAACTAGCATCGAAATTCATTGAACGATTTGGGCAACTCTTCTCTGCCCCGAGCGAATTTCGCAACGAAACCACTTTGCTGCTGTCGGATTCAGAACAGATTGCGGAAGTTTGCGCGTTCGCCAAAAAGGAACTCGGATTTGATTATCTGGTCGATGTCAGCAGCGTGGACAACTACGGCGAGGACCCTCGGTGGACGATCGTTTACGAACTGTACGGTTATTCCCATCGGGCGCATCTCCGAATTAAAACAAGCGTTTCTGAAGAAAAATCGGAATTGCCGACAGTTACAACCGTCTGGAAGACGGCAGATTGGCATGAACGGGAAGTTTACGACATGATGGGTATTCGTTTCCGCGGTCATCCTGACTTACGCCGGATTCTGATGTGGGAAGGGTATCCACACTTCCCCTTGCGCAAAGATTTTCCATTGGCTGGGAAACCAACTGATTTGCCCGATGTGGCTTTCACCCGCCCTGCTCCGCTTGAAGGTGGCCCATTTGTTACCGCTCCTGGCGGCAAGGACTCGATTGCGCGAGAACCCCGCGTTCGCCAGCCCGAATCGGATGAACTGAAAACGATTTCCCGTCTGGAACGCCGTCGTGACCTGGGTCGGGCTGATGACCAAAATCCCGCTGCAATTGGCGAGGCCGGGGTTGATAAAAAAGTGGAGACGAAATGAGCGCAAAGACGCAGGAAGTTCAATTTCCCGATGCAGCAGCCCGGCTTGCCGAGATTCAGCCGAATGCGGTGAGCGCCGCACCCTCAATCCCATCGAACCAACTCGACGACATTCATGGCGAGAAGATGGTGCTGAACATGGGCCCATCGCACCCCGCAACGCACGGTGTTTTGCGAATCGTCCTCGAACTGGACGGCGAGATTATTACCAAGGCGGTTCCCGAAGTAGGATACCTGCATCGAGGTGATGAAAAGATCGCAGAGAACATGACTTATAACCAGTTTGTGCCGTACACAGACCGGTTGGATTATCTCGCTCCCCTTGCGAACAATGTCGCGTATGCACTCGCTGTGGAAAAATTGATGGGGATTGATCATCTTATTCCAGCTCGGTGCCAGTTCATCCGGGTAATTTGCTGCGAGTTGGCACGCATCTCGGCTCATTTGCTTGGCCTGGGTGCATTTGCAATGGATGTGGGAGCCTTGACTGTATTCCTGCATACGTTTACCCAGCGGGAAACGATCTACAATCTGTGCGAAGCCTTGACCGGCGCGCGCTTTACGACGAGTTACACCCGAATCGGTGGAGTGGCCCGCGACATTCCAGAAGGTTGGACCCACGAAGTCCGCAAGTTCCTGCATGAAGTGGTTGTTAACTTTGATGAATCGGAAACCCTGCTGACGCGTAAC
>JBQCGE010000646.1:0-5569 GCA_051955955.1 Verrucomicrobiota bacterium | reverse complement strand
TCAAGCAATTCCCTCTCAAAGTATTGGTACAATCACCGCAAGAGTAATGTTTCCTTTATTTTCTCGACTTCAAGACGATCCTGCTCGGCTTCGAAACGGGTTACAGAAGGCAATTACATCCACCGTTTTTCTTCAGTTCCCCATGATGATCGGTTTAGCGACTGTTGCTAAGCCACTGATTTTAGTTCTTTTAACCGAAAAATGGTTGCCGATTGTTCCTTATTTTCAACTACTTTGTGTTGCCGGAATTTGGTTTCCTCTTCAATTGCTTAACCTCAATGCACTCATGGCGATTGGGCGCTCTGATCTATTTTTCCAATTGGAAATAATAAAAAAGGTCACCATAGTCCTTTCGATTGCGCTCACATATCGATGGGGGGTTATGGCCTTGGTTTTGGGACAAGTAGCTACTAGCGTTATTGCATACTTTATCAATAGCTACTATACAGGAAGATTTATCCGCTATTCCACGTGGGAACAGTTACGTCATGCCTGTCCTTACTTTCTCGCTGCGGTTGTAATGGCTGCGGTTGTTGAGATAGCCACAATCCCAGGTGGGAATCCCTTGTTTGAATTAATTTACAAAATAGCAATTGGGGCCACAACGTATACCGCGCTCACCATCATCTTTCGGTTTCCTGCTACTAAAGTAATTGGCGAGCTTGTTCTCAATAGAATGCGCAGTTCATCAACTTCTCCGCAACCTCTTTGAACGATCAAATTACAGTAACGAGCACAGCAGTGCCCACTCCGTGGAGCATCGCTGGCCCTGCGCAAGGAATAAACAACTCCCCCTCAAATCCACAGGTAAAGCCTCTTACTCACGAAGCCTGGACAAACACTCTGCTGCACTTTGAAGATGCAAGCATCTATCAAACATGGAGTTATGGTACGGTGAGATGGGGGGCACAGAATTTGAGTCATTTCGTCCTTCGGCAAGGTTCTGAGCTAATTGCAGCGGCCCAGGTGCGGATTATTCGACCAAAATCCTTGTCATCGGGTATCGCCTATCTACGCTGGGGCCCAATGTGCCGTGTTCGTGGCCGAAAGTTCCAGGCAAAATCGATACATGCGATCGCGAAGTCGCTTTATACTGAGTATGTTGAACGTAGGGGGTTGTGCCTGAGAGTCATTCCAAAGTCCTTTCCTGACTCTGCCGATTCCATTTCTTCTCTAACTTGTTGCACTGATTTGTTTTCACCTCTGCCTTCCAGCAACCGTGACCGAACTATTATTCTCGACCTCTCCCCTTCCCTCGAAACATTGCGGAAGCAATTGGACCAAAAGTGGCGCAATCAATTAAACAGAGCTGAACGGAATGGGCTTGAGTTCAGCGAAGGTACGAACGTTCAAGATTTTCGGGAGTTCCGAGAATTGTACAACGAAATGTTTGATCGCAAAAAATTCTCGACCAGCGTGGATGTTGGAGAATTTGAGAAGATTTGCGCCGATTTGCCGGAGCCTTTTAAATTGCGAATTTTAATTTGCCGCCAGGGCGGAGTGGCTGTGAGTGGAATTGTTTGCTCTGCAATGGGCGACACTGGCATCTACCTGCTGGGCGCAACAACCAGCGCCGGACTTCAGGCCAAGGGAGCATATTTATTGCAGTGGCGAATGATACAGTGGCTCAAGGAACAGGGTTTTAGATATTATGATCTGGGAGGAATTGATCCCGAGAAAAATCCAGGTGTGTACCACTTTAAGCAGGGAATGTCAGGAATGGATATAACCCGGGATTCTCCGTTACAGGCATGCGAAAATTTTCTAAGTTCGATGGTGGCTAAAGCTGCAGACTTATCACAGGGTGGCTTTCGTTCAAGGATGAAACGGTTGGTGCTGCCGGGCTTGCGTTCTTATCTCCGGATAGCAGGAAAGAAGGTTTAGTATACTCGTGACTTCCACCCCACCAGACTGGAACTCGAACGAAGCCAAACTGCTGTATTGCGGATCCGAAGGAATCGGCATTGGCACTGCTCTCCGAGGGTTTTTACGAGGCGCGCCTTCTGAATTGCCGGATTGGCCGCAACTCCGAGATCGTGCCGTCCTCCCCACTTTCCTTGGCCGAACCGCTGTATGGCAATTGTGCCGTATCTGGAATTTAGGCCCTGGGGATGAAATCCTGATGCCAGCCTATAATTGCGGCACAGAAGTTGACCCCTTCATTGTTTCTGGCTGTAAGGTGGTACTTTATCGCGTCGATGAGCGAACCAACATTGACGTTGAAGATATTATCCGCCGTAAAACAGACCGCACCAAGGTGGTCTATGTCACTCATTATTTTGGATGGCCACAGAACCTGGATGAACTACTACCATGGTGTCGTCGGCACGGATTGCGTTTAGTTGAGGATTGCGCATTGTCTTTATTTTCAAATGGTCCCAAGGGTCCCCTTGGCACCCTGGGAGATGCTGCGATTTTTAGCCTCGGTAAGTTCCTACCGGTACCTAGCGGAGGCCTTTTAACCCTCCGACCGGTGAACGGGATGAATTTGCCAACCTTAGAGAACTGGCCGATCAAACCGACTTTGAGGAAAACCGTGGCTTTATTACGGAAAGATATTCAAAGGAAATTGGAGTCTATCGGTCTTTATTCTGTTTTACGAAAACGAAAGCTAAAAAAGCGGGATGATGCTTGGATCTCAACAACGCATGCGAGCTTGAGGCCAGATATGCCGAATGATTACTATTTGGAAGAAACCTTGCAAGATAAGCATATCCCTACAATTAGCCTCCGAATTGCCAGCCAGGCGAATGTGGCACGAATCGTTACTCAACGACGAGCCAACTACTTCCAATTGCAGCAAAATCTCGAGGCGCACTCTATCTTAAAGCCACTTTTTGACGAGGCGCCGGAAGGCACCTGTCCCATGGTCTTTCCAGCATTGGCATCGGACCGAAAAAACATTGTTCGATTTTTGGAAGACCGGGGCGTCTGTTGTTACCCCTTTTGGGAAGGGTACCATCAGGGCCTAACGTGGGACGAGTTCCCCGAGGCTCAAGGGCTAAAAAACCATTTAATCACGTTGCCAGTAAATCAGTCGCTCTCAGTTGATCACATGGATTTTGTTTCATCTTTGGTTCGGACAAGCCCCCCAACAAATCCATGCTCAGAAATGGTGATGCACAACATATAATTTAGTCATGGCGTATAGGAAGGACCTACTTACTCGAGCATGGAACCGGGGCTTTTCTCATTTTGTGAAGCTAGGATTTTCCATGGCGATTTCCACTGGGCCGATTATTCATGTTCTCGGATTTGAACGTGAATGTTCCGAGGCATCACGCGTTGAGGACTACAACAAAACTGGTGTTTCCTTTAGCAATTTTGAGGATTGGAACAGCGTACCTCGGCAAATTGCAGGTTCATTAACAGACCTCTTTGAAAACTCTAAAACCGGCGTTGAGTTAATGCTCAGTTGGGGTTGGAGGCTTTGGTTGGGTTGTCGCGCTGGAAAATTAGCAATAGTGAGCTGGACCAGATCACACAAACTGAGTTCAGATTTTTTTTTCCCACTGTCAAAAAACGAAGTTTTGATTTGGTACACCGAAACCTTGGCAGAGCACCGCGGCTTGGGACTTTTGCCGCTTATGTTGGATTACATTGTCCAAACGCTCGCTTCGGAAGGTACTCATAAGGCGTATGTTACCTGCGCCGCATATAATGAATCTTCCCGCAGAGGAATAGAAAAGGCACACTTCAAACTGATCGGCCATGGGATAATGAGAGCCGGTACAGGCCGAGGTTTGGTGTGGCTCCAACGCCATTCCGAGAATTGCATTAAATCTAGCCGCTAATTTGAACCCACAACAACCAAAGCAAACTGAACACTCGTTGGGAGTTTCAATTATTATTGTCAATTGGAATACCCGCGAACTTCTACGAGCCTGTCTTAAATCCTTGTATAAGAGCACTAGGAGGGTGCGATTGGACATCATTGTTGTTGACAATGCAAGCACTGACGGCTCGACCGAAATGGTTTCTCAGGAGTTTCCGCTAGTTAATCTGGTTCGCAACACAGAAAATCTAGGATTTGCCCGAGCAAACAATGTCGCACTCAATGAGTGTCGTGAGGATTACATTTTACTCCTGAATAGCGATACCGTGGTGAATGATAATGCGATAGATGAGTGCGTGGAATTTATGGCCGGGCACCCCAAAATGGGTGTACTCGGGTGCAAATTAGTTTACCCAAATGGTAATTTTCAATCGAGTTACTTCAAGTTCGAACGGCTATTTGATGTTTTTCTCACCCAATGCTTCGCCCTTCGATCAATCATACTTGCAGGAAGAAAGCTTGGGTTCCCCTCCCTAAATTATCCCTCTCGATATTGGGGAATTGAATTTTCAAAGCCCGTTCCCGTGGATGTTATTGCGGGTTGTTTCTTTCTGGTGCGCAAACCGGTTATTGAGGAAGTCGGAGTTTTGGATGAGGACTTTTTCTTTTACGGCGAGGAAGAAGAATGGTGCTTTCGGATTCGGCAGAAGGGTTGGGAAATTATTTACTACCCTCTTGCATGCATTGTCCATATTCATGGTGCAAGTTCCAAAAAGAAACTTTTTCCGGCAAATTTGATGTCCCGGCGCGCTCGTTTGCTTGTTTTTGAAAAAACCAGAGGAACGGCAGTAGCCTGGCTAGCCAACAGCTTCATGCTTTTCGGTAGCTTTATTCGATTGCCGATCTGGTTGGCAGCAGCGGTGCTGGGATGGTTCGGTTTTTTAAAGACTAATTCCACAGGTCAGTACTTTGATCTTTTAAAGTTCCACTTGGCAGGATTGAGCAAACCTGTCTGGCGCCCGACCAAAGCAAAGGAGCTATTAAAACCACAACCGACTTTCGCAGTATGAAGGGACGCCTGTTAATCGATAGTTTTTCGCAGGAGCAATGGACTGCGTACGCATCCACCTTCCTAGATAATAACCTGTATCAATCATGGGATTACGGCGCCGTTCACAGCATGGGCAAAGGACGTCGAGTGAGTCGTGTGGTTTGGATGGACGATGGGCGCCCCTTGGCAATGGCTCAATTGCGCGTCAAATCAATCCCTTTTGCGAAAGTCGGGGTGGCTGAGGTTAATTGGGGCCCGATTTGGCAGTCCCAGACAGAAAGGACGGACCCTGGATTAATCGCAGAATTTCTTAAACTTCTCCGCGCAGAATTCTGCGAAAAGCAGGGTTTGGATTTGCGAGTCGAACCGAGACCAAGTTTTCCCGATATTCAGGATTGCAACCATAAGAATGACTCTGGCTGGGATGGCTTTTCACTCAACGAGTCTCTTCGCCCTTACCGGACAATTATTTTGGATCTCTCCCAGGGCGAAGAAAAGTTGCGCACCAACTTTCATGGAAAGTGGCGCAATTCTCTAAGCCAGGCTGAGCGGGCTGGATTGGAGGCCGAATGCGGTTCAAGTATGCAGCATTTCGACCGATTTGAACACCTTTACCAGGAAATGTGGGAGCAGAAAAAGTTCTCCACTGGAGTTCGGTTGGAAGCGATTCGCACATTTCAGTCAAAAGCACCTGAAAATTGCAAATTATCAATTTGGATTGTAAAGGACAACGGGAAAGATAT
>JBQCGE010000645.1:0-3382 GCA_051955955.1 Verrucomicrobiota bacterium | reverse complement strand
ACGGTGTCAAGCCGCATGTTTTGGTCAAAGAAGGAAACACTTTATGGGGCCTCCTCGCCAGTATCAGGAGATGCAATTCGAACCATTGTTTAAAATTCCAGTAGAATATCTGCTTTTGCTCTGCCGTGCCGTTTGATCAGGAGCAGGTGCGATCAACTCTTTTCGATGCTAAGCATTCACTTTGCAATACGAAGTTACTTTGTGATAGGTGATTCAAACCTGGGCTTTGAGCACGTGCCGTCAGGGAGTTCAAAGGCAATTGTTTCGGAAAGTGCCTGATGCGAGCAGTTGGAAGGTTTGAGTTGACGATGGCTAAGGAATTTGGGGGATACTCCTCGAAAATCATCCGACGGGAGATCAACATGAAAACAAACAACCATCGAATTTACACGATGAGCTTCGCAAAAGTTTATCCGCTGCTTGTCGCAAAAGCCGAAAGGAAGGGGCGAACAAAAGCAGAGGTGGATAAGGTTATTTGCTGGATGACGGGCTATGATCAAGCGGGGTTGGAGAAGCAACTGAAGGAGCAGAAGGATTATGAAACATTCATTAGCGAAGCCCCCCAGTTGAATCCCGCGCGAACATTGATCAAAGGAGTGGTTTGCGGGGTACGCGTAGAGGATATTGAGGAGCCGACGATGCGGGAAATTCGGTACCTGGATAAATTGGTTGATGAATTGGCTAAGGGAAAGCCGATGGAAAAGATTTTGCGGGGATGATTCATTTTGGCGCTGGTTCGTGGGGCGCAACGGGCTTAACTATACCTTTAAGGCAAAGTGAGCCCGTTCACTGGCAGCTTCGCCCACCGGATTCAGGCGGATAAGTGTTTGCGAGTGGCTTCGAGTTGGCTGGGGTTCCCGAGGAGGAGCAGGCGGTCGCCGGATTGGAGTTCCTCATCCGGACCGGGGTTGATGATGTTGCTTCCGTTGCGGTCAATTCCGACGATGCTTGCGCCGGTGTGGGTGCGAATTTTTAGTTCGCGAATGAGTTTTCCAACTGCGATGGAGTTTGCCTGGAGGGTGATAATTTCCAAATCGGCTTCATGAATGAGTGAAGGGAGAGTGGGTGGTTGTTGAGGCAGTTTCGGGATTGGTTGTTGGGCGAAAGTATCGATCAGGGATTTTTGGGCTTTGGAGTAGACCTTGATGAAGGAACGCCGGAGCAACCAGCTTATGATTGCTGCTATCAACAGTAAAACAACCATGACCTTGAATGGAGGCAGCCATGCGGAGCTCAGAATGAGGATATAAAGACCGAGAATGATGCTGCCGGTGATTGGAACCACCTGGGCAATGAGGGCGCGGATTGCCGCGGTGTGTTCGCCGGCAGCGGAGTGTTTCACTTTCACTTCGGCAATGAGGAGGCCCAGGGCCTGGAGCTTGCGAGCGGTGGCGATAACCATGGGGAGCGATAGGATGACCGCAGCCAGCCAGAGGACGGGTTTGATCCAGAGGTGGCCTGGAGCAAGTTCCGTGAGCCAGGCTGGAGGGTGCCTGCTTACAAAAGCAGCACCGATAAAAACGGCTGTTATGAGTGCGGTGTTTAAGGCCATTTGCCTGGACCATGCCCAAACCAGCTTTGAGGCCATGGATGAGGGTTTATGGGTGCTGAATTGTCCCGCCCAGCGAGTGTAGACTTCCAGCAAGTTCACAAAGGAGCGCGGGACGGTGCGATCAAAACGATTGATGACTCCATCGGTACTCCGGATGAGGTAGGGAGTCAGGAGCGTAGTGATGACGGAGACGGCGACCGCAATGGGATAAAGAAACTTGCTGGTTACATTCAGGCTCAGCCCAAGGGAAGCAATGATGAATGAGAACTCTCCAATTTGGGCTACGCTCATCCCGACCCGCAGGGACGTGTTTCGGTCGTAGCCGCCGAGGAAGGTGCCGGTGGCACAGGCGATTACTTTGCAGACGACGACAGCAAGGGTGATTGCAATGACCGGCAGCCAGTGAGTGAGAAGCATTTGAGGATCGATGAGCAGGCCAATGGCTACGAAGAAAACGGCGCTGAACATATCCCGAACCGGTTCGATCAAGGATTCGATCTTGTGGATTTCCCGAGCCTCCGCAATGACAGCGCCAATCATGAACGCGCCGAGTGCAACGCTGTAACCCAGCCTGGCAGCGAGGAGGGAAACGCCGAAGCAGAGTGCGAGGACGGTAACGAGGAGCATTTCGTTGCTTTTAAATCGGGCGACATAGGCGATTAATCGAGGGACAGCGAGGAAGCCAACAACGAGGACCACGACGAGGAACACTGCAAGTTTCCCGAGTGTCAGGCCAACGGTGGAGAGGCTTAGGGTGCCTGTCATGGCGATGCCGGAGAGCAGGGCGAGCATGGCAATGCCAAGAATATCTTCGATGATCAAAATCCCGAAAATCAATTGGGCGAATTGATCTTTGGTTCTGCCCATCTCAGTCAAAACCTTGATGATGATGGTGGTGGAAGACATCGAGAGCATGGCACCGAGAAACAAGCTATCGAGATTGGTCCAGTTAAAAAGCCTGCCCAGTTCATAACCGACCCAGCCCATGCCCAAAATTTCCAGGGAGGCAGCCAGGATGGCGGTGCCGCCGACTTTTTGCAGTTTGCGAAGGCTGAACTCAAGGCCGAGTGAAAACATGAGCAGGATGACCCCGATTTCCGCGAGGGTGTTGATGCTTTCTTCTCCGGTGATGGCTGAAAAAGGGGGAGTGTGGGGACCTATAATGAAACCGGCGAGAATGTAACCGAGGACCACGGGTTGTTTAAAGCGATGGAACAGAATGGTGACCAACCCGGCGACGATCATGACGACAGCCAAGTCTTGCAGGAAGGAGATTGTATGCATTTAAGAGAGTGTGTTTGAGATGTCGGGCTCCGGACTTGCGGCGCCCGACATCCTGAATTCTGTGTGTGCTTAGGCGTTATTTATTTTTACGCCCATAGTACCAAAACACCCCGATACTGCTCAGGATGATAAACAACCAGAGCAGGGGCGTAATATTTGATTCTTCCATGGAATGACAATCTCTAAATTAATTTTACGATTAAAATGAACCCCTCACGCCCAAACTGAAACGAACCACTTACCCGAGAGTAAAAACGGGAAGAATCGTTTAATAGCGTGAGGCTGAAGTCAGGAGAGGTAAACGGAACAAGGAGCCCGGGGATGACGAGCAGCCCGGTTGGAGAACTGCCAGTTTTTGAGCAGTCCGCCAGTGTGGGGGAAGGCGAGGGTTGATTTCCCAAAAAAGGGAGGTTTGTGGATTGAGGGCAGAACTGGCTGGACCGGATCTGACCCCAAGGATTTCGCGAACGTAAAAGCAGGTCCGGCCAGACGAAGTTGATGCAGTTGGCTTGCGTGAGGGATGGAGAGGCTTGAGTAAGCTGCGGA
>JBQCGE010000644.1:0-3030 GCA_051955955.1 Verrucomicrobiota bacterium | reverse complement strand
TGAACTGAGCATAGTACAGACAGAAATTTGACGCAAGGAATTCGAAGTTTTAGCTCAATACCCGGGTGAGTTTGGAATAAAAAAACGGCTTCCGTTTTAGGGAAGCCGTCCGTCGCGAAATGCTTGGAAGGTTTAGGCCTTAACTGCTGGTTCCTTCGATTTTTCTTTCTTGTTCGGAGCACCCGCTGATTTCTCGTTCTTGTAATGGCTCGAGTAGTAGCGGTTTTGGTAATAATAATAGGAGTAGTAGTACGAATCTTTTCCTTCGAAATCGATGTCGTTAATGACTACGCCAAGGATGTGAATTCCGGCGTTTTGAATCCGTTGAATCGACTTACGCCCATGCTCGCGGCGTATTTTGTTGAACTTCGTCACGTAAATGACGCCATCGGACATCGCGGAAATGATCAGCGGATCGCTGACGGCGCTTACTGGAGGACAGTCGAGAATTACGCGATCGTATTTCTCGCGAACCAGTTGGAGGAACTCCATCATCCGAGTAGACCCGATCAGTTCAGAAGGCGTTGAAGGCACTGCACCGCAGCAAATAACATCAAGATTTGGAACCTCAGATTTGTGCACCAAGTCATCGATGTTATTCGTTTGTTTCATCAGGAAGGCAGAAAGGCCGACCGGACTGTGCAACAGATACGCTTTGTGCACTGAAGGACGCCGCAAATCCGCATCGACCAGGAGAGTGCGCAAACCCGTTTGGGCATGCACAATTGCAGTGTTTGAGGCAACGAGCGATTTGCCCTCGGAAGGAATCGTGCTGGTAACCGACAGAACCCGAAATTTCTCCGGCTTGTGCGTGAGTGCAATGGTCGCGCGCAAGGTGCGGAACCCTTCCGCCGCGTTGGATTGCGGATGTAGATGTGCCTGAAGATCGCGTTCGACGACACTGTTTGTCTTGATATTCGGGATGTAACCCAGGAACGGGAGGCGCATGTAGTTCTCGATGTCGTCCTGGCTCTTGATTGAATCGTCGAGATAGTTGACGAAGAATGCCAGGGCGAGGGAAACGCCCACTGCACCGATTACACCCATCAAAATGGTGACGACGACTCGCGGCTTAATTGGATTAAGCGGTTCGGTTGCTTCATCAACAATGCGCATGTTGTTGCTTGTCATGCGGCTGAGCATTTCAGTTTCCTTCATGCGCATGAGCACGTTGCTGTGAATGGATTTATTATTCTCCGCTTCCCTCTTGAGAATGTCGTATTTGATCTTGAGGGAGTTTAGCGTCATTTGCTTCGCCTCTTCATCTCCTACAATGGAATTAAGAGTTTGCTCCTGTTTGTCCAAAATGCTTGCATTGTTCCGAATGGTTTGGAGCTGTTTGTCGCATTCCATCGCGAGATTGTCCTGCAAAGACGCAAGCTTACTCCGCTCAGCGATTACAGTCGGATACTTGTCGCGGTAACGCTTGAGCAATCCAGCCAGGGTTGATTCTTCTACCGCAATTTCCTGGCGAATTCTTTGAACGGTCGGATTTTGAGCGATTGCAGGGATGGTTTCAATCGGCTGACCGTCGTTGATGAGGCGTTCAATTTCGGCGACCGCTTGCTTTGCCTGGGCAGCATCCGCTCTGACTTTGCTTAAGTCTGTTTGTGCCTGGATTAACGCCTGGCGGGCAATGTTTTCATTATCTTCAAGCGAGATTTCGTTGTGTGAACGTCGATATTCATGAAGATCCGCTTCGGATTTACTGACCTTGTTCTTCGCATCATCGACCTGGCTTTTGAGCCAGACCACCGCATCAAACGAGGAATTCACCTTCTGCTGCAAGTTCGATTCAATGAAAGCCTTCGCGAGTTCGTTCGCAATTTGCTTGGCTTTTACTCGATCAGTGTGCTCGACACGAACATCGACCAGACGGCTGAGTCGGATAGGGGAGACCGAAATATCGCGTTGGACAGCATCAACTTTATCCTGCTTTGTTGCATATCGAGGATCGTTTTCCAAATGCAACTTATCGATTACTGATTGGATTAAAGTACGGCTTTGCAGGTTTTTATATTGCGTTTGCAGATAATCCTGCTCCCGAGTGTCGATAGAAAGGCCGTCCTTTACATTCAGCGGATTGCCACTTTCCCGATCAATTTGAATGCGAACGGAGGCCTGGTAAATACGAGGGGCCCGGACCAGGTAAATGGCGGTGAGCAAAAGGACCACGAGGAACGATGTAATGACAAGCCAGCGTCGTTCCAAAATAATATGCCAGTACTGCCGCAGATTGATGGTGTTTTCGCCTGGATTGCGGGCTGGAGCCGGGTTTGCGCCGGGTTGGTCGGATGATTGCATAGGCAGGTTAGATGAGTTTATCCGCTACTTCGATGATGTCCCCGGGCTTGAGGATGATCACTTTAGAAGGATCAGTTTCGCGTTTCAATTCTTCGAGGCTGAAAGTTTTTTCCATTACACCGGGCCGCGTGAATTTTATTTTCCGGTCGTTCGCGCGGGTCGTTAATCCGCCGGCACGCGCGAGCGCGCCAAGAATCGTTAAATCCTGTTCCCCAGTGAGGGAGATGGAACCAGGTTTATTGACCATGCCGTTCACGAAAATTTCCCGGACACGGTATTCCTTCACATCGACGGCGACCTGTGGATCCACGAGGTAATCCTTATCGAGTAATTTGGTGAGAAGATCCTTAACTTCGGTGGTCGTCTTGCCGGCCACTTCTACTTCATCGAGAAGAAAAAGATTAATCTTGCCGCTGGCGGTGACCCGAACTTCGCGAGACAAATCCTTTTCACCGAAAACATCAATGACAAGCACGTCGTTGGGAGCGATTTTATAGTCGGATCGCGCCTGGGCATGCGCATTAATCACTGCAATGCAGGAAACAGCCAAAAAAACGAATAGCCTAAGAGTTCTCATAGAGATTAATATCCAACACTCACCCCGATTGTGACCCGATTATCGTCGTAATCAAGCACCACTGGGGTACTGGAATCCAAATGTTCGAAGTCGTACCCTACAAATCCACGCAACCAAAGTTTGAAATCGTAGCTTAACGCGAGTTGCGC
>JBQCGE010000643.1:0-2521 GCA_051955955.1 Verrucomicrobiota bacterium | reverse complement strand
CATTTTGTGGATGGGCGGGGGAATGGCTCATACTGAAACTTTCGATCCCAAGCGTTACACTCCTTACGAAACAGGGCTCGACTCCAACAAAGTCCTCAGTACATTCCCCGCCATCGACACTTCCGTCGATAACATCAAATTTTCCCAGGGCCTCGAAAAAATGGCTTCGGTGATGAATCGCGGAAGTTTGATTCGCAGTTACACAGCGGGCGACCTCGGGTTCATCCTCCACACCCGCCATCAGTACCAATGGCACACCGGTTATGCCCCGCCCCAAACCGTAGCCGCACCGCATCTTGGAGCCATCATCTCCAGGACCCTGGGCCCGCTCAATCCAGCCGTGCCCGCGTTTATCGATATCGGCCAGCGTTTCGATGTGGGTGAAGGCGAGGAACTCAAGGCATTTCATAGCGCCGGGTTTTATGGCAGCGAATACGGCCCATTCATCATTTCCAATCCGGAACAAGCGGTTGAAGCGGTTCGCCCTCCCGAAGGGATGAGCCCGAGCCGCTTCGAAAATCGGGACAAATTTTACCGCAAACTCCTGGCGCAATCCCCCATTGGGGAGTTTGGCAGCGATTACCAGAAAGAATCGCTCGTTCGTTCGCTTGATAAAGCTCACATGCTCCTTAGTTCACCCGCCTCAAAGGCGTTCAACCTGTCGCTTGAGCCAAAGGAAAGCTATGACCGTTACAACACGGGCCGCTTCGGCCTCGGCTGTCTCCTCGCCCGCCGCCTGGCGGAAGTCGGCGCGCGTTTTATCGAAGTAACCACTGAATATGTTCCCTTCCGTCATTGGGACACACACGAAAATGGGCATACCCGCCTCATCGATCTTAAGAAAACAGTCGATGGCCCCATCTCTCACCTCGTGCTCGATCTCGAAGCGCGCGGTTTACTCGACCGCACTCTCATTGTGCTCGCGAGCGAATTCAGCCGCGACATGATGACCGAGGGCAAACCGGATAAAACAGTGAAGGACCAGGTGCAGGTTCCCAGTGTCATCAACGACATGAAGTTTTATGGCATGCACCGGCATTTCACCGATGCTGGCTCAGTCCTGCTCTTCGGCGGTGGCATCAAAAAAGGCCATCTTCACGGTCAAACCGCCGATGAACGCCCTTGCAAGACAATCAAGGACCGCGTCGTGATCGAAGATCTTCACGCCACCATCTTCCGCGCGATGGGAATTCCCGCGGACCTGGCTTACGAGATCGAACAGCGCCCATTCTATGTGACGCGCGATGGCGTGGGCGATCCGATTGTGGATTTGTTCGGTGCGTAATTCCTCGACCCACGCAAATTCAGAGCCAGTGATAATTGAAGCTGATGCTTACCCGGTCTTCCTCTGACGGGTTCGATGCCACTTCATGCCTCAACCAGCTCTCAAATAGAATCACCTTTCCAGCCTCGGCGTTGTAACTGACGAACTGCTTATTTTCATCCCGTGTTTTCGGCAATTTCGGCGGAGCGGCCATGAATTTGCTCAGGCGCGGGTCTTCAAACTTGATCTTCGAACAGTCCTCTGGCGTGCTCACGTAATAGGTGCCGCTAATGAACGAGAGCGGGTGCAAGTGGAGGCTATGCACCACCTGGCGCGGCATGATGTTCACCCAGCAATCCGTCATTTCGAACTTCCGCTTGCGCAGGTCCATCTCAAGGTGGGTGGTAAACGCCTTTACATGCTTGTTAATGCGCCGTTCCAGTTCGGTAAACGTAGACGAAAACCGGTGCAACTGCGCCATCGTTCCATAAGAAGTGTAACCGCCCGGATAATTCTTTGCCGACCACTCCACCCCTTCCTCGTCGTAATCGCGGATTTGATAACATTCCTTCAGCAATTCGGCATTGAAACGTGCCGCCGGTTTTGCCGTCAGCGGCTCATAATAAATAAATGTGGGAAACCACGCTTCAATACTCATATCGAATCAATCTATATATAAATTCATCAGCAACGCGCTTTTGCGCGCCAGCCGAATGCGCTGGTTATCGTCAACCGTTAAAGTCTTCATTCGGGTAAATTACGGAACTAGGGTTGCGCGTTCAAGCGAGGCTTTGGCCATGTCATGGCAATCCGAAAGCAACCAGCCCGAATCTTACCCATCAATTTCAACACGCACAAACTGCACTCCATCCTCAACTTTGATCAATACCACACGTGGTTTCCTCATTACGCTGATCTCGCCATTGCGTTCTAACGTCGCAAGCTGCACGTCCTGGATGTTTTCCGTCTTTGCCTCCAGCCTCAAATCCTCCTGCAAATCGCTCATCGACAAATCGGACTTCCGCATTGCCTTCTTGTTCACCTCGCCGTTTTCCACCAGAACCACGGTTCTCCCTTTTACCAGCCATTCCCAACTCCTGAATTTGCACGCAAGTCCGGCAATCGCCCACTGCGTGCCAACCAATAAAAATCCAGCTACGATGGAGGGAATCAAAGGCGAGGATCCATTGATCGCCCGCGCCAATATCGAAGCCAATATGAAACCAAGCACATATTCAAAGGCCGTCTTCTTGGCCA
>JBQCGE010000642.1:0-2697 GCA_051955955.1 Verrucomicrobiota bacterium | reverse complement strand
GTTTCGTGAAACGTCATGCCGCAGCACCGTCCAACCATCACCAACCAGGTCTTGCTGCAAGCGGGCCAATTCACTCGTCAGTTCATTCGCGTAAGTATTATCCACGATCAGCACGAGTTTGCCGCGATTTTCCGTCGCTGGCAGGTCAATGCCTGCGTAAATGAATCCCGAACCGCCAAAATCCGGCAGTGGATTTTTCAACACACGGTATTCGTAGGCTTCGCCAACCTTCACATTTTTATCGACGAAGGTCTTGGTATTGGCATCGAGCGTGGCGAGTGGATCCCAGGTGCTGCCCTCTTTTTTCTTCCGTGCCACTGTGTACCCGGCCCCATCATCAGCAGCATGCCACTGCAATGTGATTTGAGCAGGGTTCTTTTGAATCGAAGCAGTTAGCTCAATAGCATAGTCCCGAACGTCAGCAGAAATTCCGCGGAAGGTCAGGCCGCACAATGCGGCCACGATCAACAGCCCTTTTTTCGAAAAAAGTTGAATCATCAATATTTACTGGTTCACGAGACAAAAAAGGGGCTTGGTCTTATTTGTCCCGCTTGCGCTTCCTCCGCCAGAATCCCCGGTCTACCCTCAGCAATTTCCTTAGTGAAGCGGCGGACAATTTACCTGAGATTCAAACAGCCGCAACCCCCCAATACAAATTTATCGTGCCCCGCTTTCGCAGGAGCCATTCGGGGCTTTCCCGATTTGAAAAGGCCACTGCGGCAATAAAGATTCAAGCTGATGATGATTTGAGTTGGTTAGGAGGTAAATGAATGAAATCAAATAAAGCAGCACAAGCCCATATGGAGAACCTAAAACGTGAATTGCAGGAAGTGCGTCGTGCGGCATTAACCGCCACCCGACGCGGGGATTTTATGCGAGTGGCTCGTCTGAATTCCCAGGCACAGGGTTTGAGCAGGGCGCTTGCGGAAGCGGATGGAATAATTCCCATCGATCTCTTTTAGGCAGTCCAGTTCCCGAAATAGCAAACTTCAAACACACCCCTTCGTCTCATGCGTCGGGGTGTTTTCCTTTCCCCAATTTCGTCACACAAAGCGGTCGTCCGTAGCTCTGCGATAGGTTATAAATTTATCTTCACAAGAGAATCGCATTCTGCTACGACCGTTCGAAACAATTTCCCAAACCCACATCCGGTACTTGGGAGAGGTGTCCAAAGGAGCAGGTTTTAACCATGAAACTTAATCGGCAACAAACCAGTATGAAACCAACGCGGACTGATTCAGTTTTTTTCACTCGAAGGAGCACCCCTTTGATCGCGACTCTCGGGATGGCTGTTCTCCAAATTGCTTCCGCTCACGCGGCGAATATCGCGACGCTTGGGACCGGCATCATCGGGGTCAATAATGCTGTGGACGCAGATGCAGGAATCCCAAGAGCGAATTCCGGAACCATTGCCAACATCAATGACGACGACGTAGGCACACGGGTTGACACATGGTTCGGTGCTGATCCCGCCGGGGTAGGGCAGGGTGTCAGCTACGTTGGGATTCTCTGGCCGTCGCCTCGCTATGACAATGTGACTCAACTCACCGTTTACCTCGCTCTTTTTGGGGACGGTGGATGGTTCGGGACGAACGGCGCAGGCCCCGGTCCGGATGGCATTTTAACTACTGATCACCTCGTGGAACCGACCATCCAGGTCACGACAGATCATGGAACGAATTGGACCAGTGTAGCCGCCACTTCAGATTATATGACTGTGATGAATGGGATGGCCATTGGCGGACCAGTTAACGGCACTCCTCTGCAGGCCACGGCTACGTTTACGTTGAATACCCCAGCTTCCCTCATCAACGGTATTCGCATAATCGGCCCGAACGGTGGGGACGGCGTTGATGCTAATGGATTCCTTGGTGTTTTTGAATTGGCTGTCGAATCCGCTCCCTCTGCGGATACTGATTCCGATGGGCTTCCGGATTCCTGGGAAACAGCCAACGGTTTGAATGTCGGGTCAGATGACAGCGCCCTGGATGCGGATAATGACGGATTAACGAACCTTCAGGAATATAACGCCAGCACAAACCCCAAACAGGCAGACAGCGACAGCGACGGCTTGGATGACGCCACCGAGGTGAATACTTCTCTCACGAATCCAAACGTGGCCGACACCGATGGCGATGGACTTACTGATGGCCAGGAAGTGAATACAACTCATTCTGATCCGAAACTGGTCGATACAGATTCCGATGGCCTGACCGACGGTGACGAGGTGAATTTGCACAGTACCGATCCCACTCTTGCCGATACCGATAATGACGGTTACTCAGATGCAGTTGAAGTAGCCCAGGGCAGCGACCCGAATGACCCTACAAGTTTGCCCAATAATCTTTCCCTTACTGGCCATGGTTTGCTTGGGGTTAAGGAAGCCGTTGATTCCGGTGCCGAAGTGGAACGGTACCATGTTGGTGCCGCTGAAAACATTGTTGATGGTTCAACCAACACACGAGTGGACACATGGAATGGTGACGATGGAGCAACACTTCCCTACACCGCAAGTTTCGTTGGAGTAATGTGGGATGCGCCAATCACGGATGCAGTTGCTTCTCTCAAATTAACACTCGCAACCTTCTTTGATGGTGGCTGGTTCGGCCCGAACGGAGTGGGTCCGACTCCCGGCAGTGCCTTGACCACTGCTTTCCTGACCGCTACCCGCGTCGAAGTTACCGCTGATGGGTTAAC
>JBQCGE010000641.1:0-4609 GCA_051955955.1 Verrucomicrobiota bacterium | reverse complement strand
GTTATGGAGGGCTCCCGGTGTAAGTTAATCTGACGTGCAATGGAGCCTAACATTCATGTAAAGAGGCGGAAGTAAATTTGGCATAATAGCTCCGGGTAAAGTTGAACTTGGGTCGGTTTACCGCCATGTTCATCGCCATGCCGCAATGGAGAAAATTCAGTTTCCTGGTTCTGGTTCTCACCGTTTTTCTTTCGGGCTGTTCTTCCACTCCTGAGAAAAAAGCCCTGCTTGAGCGCTACGAATTTGAAGAGCCTCAAATGGGTGTTCCATTTAAAATCATTCTCTTTGCGCGCAATGAAACTGAAGCCACCCACGCCGCGGATCTCGCATTTGCCCGAATCGCTCAATTGAACCAAATCATGAGCGATTACAACACGGACAGCGAAATCACTGAATTGTCGCTTTCCTCTGGCCAAAACAAAACCGTTAAGCTCAGCCCTGATCTTTGGAAGGTGCTTGCCCTTTCACAGGAACTATCCCACCGCACAGATGGAGCCTTCGACGTAACCATTGGCCCTTGCGTCGGTCTTTGGCGGAAAGCGCGCCGTGAAAAGCAGCTTCCGTCTCCAGAACAAATTGCTCATTTTCAGGAGCGGGTTGGCTACACAAACCTGGTTTTGAACGCTGAAGATCATTCCGCCACCTTGCTTAAACCAAACATGCGGCTGGACGTGGGCGCAATCGCCAAAGGGTACGCAAGCGATGAAGCAATTAAGGTTTTGCGCGAAGCTGGAATTCACTCCGCTCTGGTTGCCGCGAGCGGCGACATCAGCCTCGGTGATCCACCTCCGGGGGAAGATGGGTGGAAGGTTGAAATCTCTGGATACGACCAGGGCAACTCTCTCCCGGGCAGGATTGCCACCCTCAGTAACTGCGGCATTGCCACCTCCGGTGATGTCTTCCAGCGGCTTGAAATTAACGGAGTCCGTTACTCTCATATTCTCGATCCATTCACCTGTGTGGGTATGACAAATCATGCGTTGTCCACGGTCATTGCGCCGAACTGCACAATTGCGGATGGCTTGGCAACCACCATGACCATCCTCGAACCAGAAAGGGCTCTGGCTGTAGCCAACCATTTCAAGGCTGCGGTTCGCATTATTGAACTAAATCATGGGACACCGGTGGTTTACAAAAACCGCCGCTTTAAATCGATCAAGACAGTTTCCAGGAACGACTCTGCAAATCCTGACCCGTCGCTTCAAGAGAGGGGTCGTTAATGCTGCTTTGCGTTCTTTCGGGCGGCTTTGTAGAATCCCTCATACCCATTTTATGATGATAAAAGGATTTCGGCCGTTCGTACAAACATTCAGCAGCTTTGTGGCGCTTGTTTTATTCGCAACCGGTTCCACTTTCGCGCAAAGTACACCCGCACTGACTCCCGGGAAAACGAGCTTTAGCCCTCGCGAGGAAATTTCGATTAACTTCAGCAACGGACCTGGCAACCCCAAAGATTGGATTGGCATTTATCTGCCCGGTCAAACTCCCGGCAGTGGCACTCCCGCAATGGCCTGGTTTTACGTCGACGGCACACGCGATGGCGCTGCTGGGCTGACCGAGGGAACTGTTGCGTTTCCATTTGGACTCAGCCAGCCAGGTTCCTATGTCGTAAAGTTTCTCGAAAATGACACCTACCATGTGCTCGCCAGCACGAATATCACCATTGCCAACAGCCCAACCGTTGATGCTGAGCATGACACCTATTACACAGATGAACCGATTACGGTGAACTTCGCCAATGGCCCAGGTAACAGTAAGGACTGGATCGGTTTTTATCTTGATGGGGAAATTCCAGGAACCGGGCCGACATCCACAATCTGGAATTACGTCGATGGCACTCAAAATGGAAGTACAGGGTTTCAGGAAGGAAAGATTACGTTCCAGAGTGGCCTCAGCCTGGCAGGGGATTGGGACATCTTTTTCCTCGAAAATGATGGGTACACTATTCTGTCCTCCAACAGCGTTAAAGTCGTCGATTTATTTACTCCGCTCATCCGGTTGAACAAGCGGGTTTACACGAATGGCGAACCTATTTCGCTCGCCTTTACCAACGGACCTGGAAATCCAAAAGACTGGATTGGTTTCTACCGGATTGATGAGTTGCCCGGGACCGGACCCAATTCCGCCGCATATTTATATGTCGATGGCACACAAGGTGGGAATACAGCTTTGACGGACGGAACAGTCACATTCTCAAGCGGCCCGAGTAATCCGGGCGATTATGTTGCTTATTTCCTCCTCAATGATGGGTATGATATCCTCGCCAGCGAGCGTTTCACGATTCGGACTGAGAACAGCACAGTCACTCACGTTGTGAGCACCACCCCAAAGGACAACACAACGGGTTTGTCTCCATTGCTTTTTTATTCCGCCGTGGTCGTAAATGGAACTGCTGAGGTCGATACCAACACATTCAAATTGAAACTGGATGGTGCTGAAGTGCCATTTCAACTTCAGCTCCAGGATGAGAAATTCATCCTCACTGCCAATCCGGAGATCGTTCCTCAGCCTAATTCATCGCATGAATATGAACTTACCTTTCAGGATAAAGCCGTTCCTGCGAATGCGATAACAAATGTCGTTCATTTCGAGATTGGTGATTATCGAAACATCGTCCTGCCCGCGGCGATCTATTTTGAGAATTTTGACAATGTGCCCGAAGGCGCGTTGCCAACAGGCTGGAGCGAGCAAAATTTCACAGATATCCAGAATTTCGATGTCGATTTTGGGAACCTGGATAGCGCGGCCTATGCCACATGGACCTCAGTGGATGCGGATCGCTTCAAGGGGAGCTTTGTGACTTATAGCAATCCGGATGACACACAATATTCCGAGGATTACCATCGCGTCCTCACACCGAACCCTTTCAATGTTCTGGATGGGAAAATCTATACGAACGCGCTTGCGAGTGGTCGCTTCCTATTCAGTGACTCAGGGTATCGCAATGGCACTGCGCAAATTGCCTATCTCTTCACCCCCGACTTTAACCTGACCGGCAAAACGAACGTTTACCTTTCATTCCACAGCATTTACGAACAAAACCAGGACAGCAGCGGTTCTGTCGAGTATTCCATCGACCAGGGACAAACATGGCTGCCGATTGTTTACATGATCGAGCAATCCGATGTGGTGATAGCCACCAATGAAGATGGCAGCACATATATCGATTCAGTCGCCACATTTACCCAGGACCATTCCGATGTGGCGCATTTTTTGGATCCCGACACAGGGGAAGATCGCGGCGGGAACTACGGCGCTTTCATTGGGGCCGCTATTTCCCAGGATCTCGCCCCCTACATCAGCCCCAGAATTGACAATAACGCATCTGGCTCAAAACGAATTGAGCTCTTCCGCCTGCCCATGGCGGATAATCAATCGAAAGTCCGGTTCCGCTTTGCACATGACGGCACGGATAGTTGGTACTTTGGAATCGATGATTTTGGGCTCTACTCCATTACGGAGACGAGTGGGGCGACTCCGGAATTGGAAATTCAAAAGGACCCCGGTGGATTGAAAATCACATGGGACCCAGGCATCACGGGCTATACGCTCGAGGAAACCACAAGCCTTTCAACGCCGCCTTGGACAGCGGTTGCAAACGTAAGCAACAACAGCGTGGTAGTGCCAACCACCGGTCAGGCCCGGTTTTTCCGACTCAAGCGCTAGGACTCCGAAAGTTTTGGAAATGCGCGATGGATGGAAAAACCGTCCATCGCGTTCCCTTTTTATTAAGCGAAATCGTAAACCACGCAGCGCGTGCAAACCTTTTTGAAAACCTTCTCCACAAACTCAATATGGAGGGGATGCACCTGGTACTCATCCTGCGATTTCTTATCCGCGAAAATCAAATTGAGCCCGACTTGATACGTTTGATCTACAACGGGTCGATGACTCTTCACCATCCGTCCAATGTGAATATGCTCAACGCCAGGAATCGGGCGCAAATACTGTTCGGCTCCAGCAACCAGTTTATCCGCCGATTGCGGATCGTTCGGGTCGGTCCAAAAAATCACAACGTGTGAAAACATGTGGGGTGAAAGTAATAAACCTGGTTTCAAAGCGAAACACTTTTCAACGCAAGGATTTCACGAAGTTGAAACCAGCCGCGCGCAATAAGCGCCATCCAGCCCGTCAGCGGACGGAGTAACGATTCGTTCTGCATCGAGCCGAAAACGCCGATCCAATGCCAGGAATTCGCGAACGACTGCCTCGTTTTCTTCGCGTTCGAGGCTGCAAGTACTATACACAATCGTGCCACCCAGGCGGGTCCGTCGGGCAGCTTGCTTCAAAAGCGAAAGCTGGGTCTGGGCCAGGCGCCCGATTTCCTCCGCGGCAATCCGCCACCGCAACTCCACCCGTCTGCGCATCACACCGGTGTTCGAACAAGGTGCATCGACCAAAACGCGATCAAAGGCGGTATCCCTGGGGAACCGTGTTGTGTCGGTGATAATACAGGAGGCACCCAGGCGCTCAGCATTTTCACTCACCAATTTTAGCCGTTGAGGGACGAGATCTTCCGCCAGGATACGGCCGTTATTCTGAATTAATTCTGCGATAAAAGTCGTTTTGCCTCCAGGAGCCGCGCAGAGATCCAGGATCGCGTCTCCCG
>JBQCGE010000640.1:0-4208 GCA_051955955.1 Verrucomicrobiota bacterium | reverse complement strand
ATATCGAAGAAGAAGTCACTTCATCCAATGATCCGGCATTTACTGCAAACAGCGAACAATCTTTTCAAATATACGCCGCAAACCCCGAAGAACCGTCGTCCGCTGTTGATCAAATTGCGACAGTGTCCCTTCAGCCGGAACCAACTGAACCAACACCGCAAGGCGAAGGTGTTACCCAATCATCTATCTCCCGAGAAATCTCCCCGGCCCCAGCGACTGCGACGATTCAGGAAGTCGCCGCTCAGAAATGGATTTTCGAGAGAATGCGCGAGGCAATCTCGGGAATTCCGGAACTCTTCACAGTTTCCATTCCGGCGTGGATCAGCATAGGGTTGATTGGAACCTGGGTTTTATTGGCAGGACTTCGACTGACACTTTTAGGATTGCAATTGGTTCAACTTCGAAGGTTTAAGCGAACAGCAGTAACAGCTTCGGCGAGCGAGCTTGAAATATTTGAACTCGCATGCGGAGAACTGAAATTGAATCGCAACCCCGGGCTGCGAATCAGCACCGAAATCAAATCTCCCATGGCGATCGGATTTTTCAGCCCTGCGGTGTTGCTGCCCGCCAACTGCGGAATGAGTGATGGGGAATTGCGGAATCTTTTCCGTCATGAGTTGGCACACCTGAAGCGCGGCGATGATTGGGCAAACCTCATCCAACAAACCATCAAGGCCGTATTCTTTTTCCACCCGGGAATTTTGATTTTATCGCGCCGCCTAAGCGTGGAGCGGGAGATTGCGTGTGACGACGTGGTGTTGAGCGCAGAAGCTTCGAGGCGTTCCTACGCGCTCTTTTTAACCGAATTTGCAGGCCGGGCATCAAGTCGCGATTGGAGCGCGGCACCGGCAGCATGGAGCAATAAAACGCAGCTAAAAGAAAGGGTAGATATGATACTGAACACAAAACGGAACGCATCGCCACGGATGGCGAGGACCAAATCGGTGGCCGTAAGCGCCGCGGCGGTTTTGCTGGGAATCCTCGCGGTTCAGGCAGGTCCCCGCGTGACGCTTGCAGGTGAAGCGGAGAGTTCCGACCCCTCGAAAGCATTACCGGCGCCGTCGGTACTGGCCGTTGCTGAGAATGGCCCTGCAGATGTCCAAGCGACGGAACCGGAAACGGGGCCAAGATTAAAAGCATCGCGCGGTGGCAGCACTGTCACAATTGAAGCGGAAAGGCCTCCGGAAGGAGTGCCGCCCGGGCCTGATCATCGTCCGCACTTTGATGGAAAACCCACACCACCACCGGCTCCGCAAGGACATCCTGGCCGCCGGATGCGGGATGGAAAGCCTGACCGGGATGGGAGTCTCGAGGAGCGGTTGGACCGACTCGAAGCACTGGTGGATTCACTGGTAAGAGAAAATCGCGATCTCAAGGAACACCGCCGGGAGGATTTTGGATTCAATTTCAGAGGCCCACAGCCCGAAGGAAAAGCCTTCGGATATAAACACTCTTTCATGCCAACTCCTGATGAGCTTGAACGGCTGCAACAAAATGCCTTGTCCGACGCGGCGAAAGCTATGCGTGAGGCAGAGCGGGCTCGGCGTGACGCGGAACGCGACGGGGACAGGGGGCGAAAAGAAGCGGCAAAAACTTTTGATCGCAATCGATTGGATGCCCAGCGAAATGCTCTTGAAATGCAACGGCACTCCATTGAAAAGGCCATGCAATCCCTGGAACGACAATTAAACGAACTGGAGCGGCAACAGGAACGATTGAATGAACAATTCGAACGACCAGAACGCCCCGAAAGGCCAGAGAAACCGGAACAACCAGAGAAGCCAGAGCAGCCTGAAAGGCCGGAGCGTAACTAACATTGATGGCTTAAACTAAGCCTTCTTCTCCCACCTTCATAGGAGGACCACACATGAGCGCAGTGATATCCAAGGATCAAGCGATTGTTCCCGCGGTGCATCTCGAATTTATTCAGAACCAGGCTTCGCTTCCGGAGGAGGCGGGAGTGGAGGAAGTGGAGAAGTATCACCGCGCTCTTTTTCTGCATCATCATGCCGGGGAACTGGAGGAGCAGCAGCAGCAGCGACAAATTCACGAAAGGCGGCTGCTCTATCTCGAATCTCGATTGCAGGATGCACAAACGAGGCTGGGGAGCCTGGAAAAACTCGTGCCGGTGACAATAGACGGCGAGGCGGATACCAAACCGAGCTCGCCATGGAATACATGGGATGCGGTAATGTTTGCCTCAGCCGGGTTGGCCATCCTGAGCCTGATCGTTTTTGGCATATTGAACATCTCATTCAACCTGTTGGAATCAGGCCTGGTCACATTCATTCAATCTCCCATCCGCGCTTATTTTTGGGCCGCGCTCCTTCCGGTTGGAGCGCTTGCGGTAAAGGCCGGATGGGATTTTCTTCAAAGCACACGGAGCAGGAATATTTACCTTTGGAGCTGCCTGGGAATTGGAATAGTCGGGGTGTTGGCCTGGGTAGCGGCATACGCGGCGGTCTACCCCACCCTGTCTAGAAGCGTTTCGGAAACCATTCAAACCTTAAGCGTCTTTGATCAACCCGCCAATTCACAAACCGCATTCAGCCCCGGAGGAGCGAAGTGGGTGGATGTAATTACTGTAGCGGCGCAAGCGCTGGCGGAAATCTTTTTATCGGCGGTGCTGGGGATATACATGACGATCATCTATGCGCGCCATCGTGTCGTGCGACTGGCTGGCAATCCTTTGTTCATGCAATTAGACAAGGAACGGGCTGAATTGGAAACCGTCGTGGCCAGGGAACGTTTGTCGCTGGCCGAGGCGCGGGGAAAGCAAGCCCGACTGGAGAGCCAATTAACGGCACTGGTGGCCTATGCGCGCTCGGTCTTTCAAAAAGAGAGCGCGCTGAAACGGGACCAGGCACAGCAAAAGCGAGTGTTGCTGGACCAGATTTCAGAACAACTGCGTTCGCAATTGGATACGATGGAGAATCGAGGCGGTCTGCTTCGAAATAACGCAGCAACTCTCACTTCGGGAAATGGCAAATGAAAACTCAACTTCGCATTTGGTTTTTGCTTTTACCCTTGTGCATTGGCACTCGATGTATTGTCGCCGAATCCACGTCGAACTCCTCCGGAAGGCAGTTCATCGTGGGGTTGTCGCCCTTTTTGGAGCGGTCAGTCAAAGATGACGTTTACCGGCGCATCGTTAAGTTTGCGCTTACGGACCTGCCGCTTGGATCGTCACTGGATGTCTACGACGCGTATGGATTAAAAACCATTTCGCACCTTGAAATTCCCGAGAATAAGGCCTTTGCCAGTGCGAAAACTCGAGCGAACCAATTCAAAGAACCCATTTATAAACTGAAGGAGTTTTTGGCACGGGAGAATTCGGCAGGAAACACAAATAAGATTAATAACCTAATTCGGTTGCCGCAGTTCCTGGATTTTGTCGCGGCGAGTCCACGCCATCCTAACAATGGATTGGAAATCATTTTGTTGGGCAGCCCGCTCTACATTGATTTCAAGGAACCAGCCTTCTCCATGGCTGATGGATATTTTCCGTCCGATGGTCATCTTGATGCTTCTCGGGAGCAAACCATTTATGGCCTGAAGGAAAGAACTGGGGCACTGCCGGATGCGCGGGTGTTTTTTGGTTATTTTGGCGATCCCTGGCTCACGCAGCTTCACGAGGAGAAGGTGGCCCGATTTTGGTCGCTCTTCCTTGGAGGTCAGGGAGCGCGGCTTCAAACCTTTTGCGCGGATTTGCCGACAGTATTCAACGCGGCGTTATCTCCCGAAAAAAGCGCCAGGACCGTCGAAAGCCCGGGAAGGAAGAATCCCACTACGTCAAAAATTGAGATGTTGCGCATTCAACGGGAAGTCGCGGCCACGGACTGGATTACGCGAGACATTTTGATTAACCCACAACTTGCTCCACCCGGCAAAAAAGTTGGTTTCATGAAAATTGGAATTCGATGGAAGGGGGATATTGATTTGGACCTGTATGCGACTCCGAAATCCGGTGCGGAAACACTTTTCTTCCAGCATCCAAGGTCACCGGAAGGATTTTATAACAAAGATTTTCGGTCATCCCCCGAAGGCGGAGAATACGAATTCATCGTGTTCGAGACCCCGGTAAACCTGGATTCCGTCGAGGCGCGGATTAATTATTACGAAGGCAGGATTGCATCTCCGACCGGAGAAATCCGGATTGAGTTTGATGGCAAGGTTTACTCCGGAAAATTTGAGCTGAATGCGCGACA
>JBQCGE010000639.1:0-5851 GCA_051955955.1 Verrucomicrobiota bacterium | reverse complement strand
CTTCCACATCGCGTTTTCACATTCGACACTTCAACCTCTCGTTTCACTCACCTCTTTGACAGAGCCGAATGAAAAAGGCTCACGTTTTTATGCAATGATTCGCCTCAACTCTGCCCAACCAGGGGGCGCGCAATCCCAACCCCCACCGCAATTGCCAGCACCGGTATCGTCCCAAACGTATAAAGCCCATGCCCGACAAACGAAAGGAATGGGAAATACGGCACCGCATAAATCGCCCAGCAGAAGAGAAGCAGAACCGCATAAATTCGGCCCTCCTTCCGACGCAATAAGTAAGCCAGCCCAGTGCACCCCAACAGCACTAAAACAAGATGATATAGAGTCAGTGGCACGGCATCACGTTCCACTCGGATGTATGAATTTGGGGGCGGGAAAAACTGATAGATCAACGGAAAATAATATTCCAGCGCATTCAAACCGATTTTCTTTAGCAGTAATTCAGGATGTGCCTTGGCATCCTCAACGAATCGCTTGTTGAATTCCTTTTCCCACCGAATGTCACTCAACCCGTAAAACTCCAGCATCTCGCTGAAATCTTCAGGATAATAACCGGCATGCCGCAATGCGGTCATTCGCGGATCCTCGCCGATAAACGGCCCAGGCTTCCCAATCCCCCAGTGTCCATTGCCCGCAAAGTAGGCAAGCCCGGAATTTCCGACCACCGGAATAAAAATTCCGGTCACTTTATAATTCCGCCAGGTCCACGGGGCGATGCCAATCAACACGGCAACTCCCAAAGCACAGATTTTTGCGAATGATCTCCACTTTCCATGCTTCGCGGCAAATAAAGCCAAGCCTCCCAGCAGCAAACCTGCATCGGCAAGCATCGTGCCGTGACAAAGCACAGCGCCGAGGAAACATGCCAGTGATCCAATCCAAAGCTTCAGCCCGAATGCTGGTGTTTGCCGCCGTTCCCAATCAGCATGAGCGTAAGGTGGTTTAAACCCAATGCGGACCAATATCCGCCAGCAGCAAAATAGAACCAAAACGAATGCCAGAGTCTGGCAAATGGGTGCCATCGGATTTTTGACCGACCATAGGATGAATGGATTAAACCCGAGTATTGCCCATGCGATTATGCCGGTTTTGCCATTGAAGACCTCAGAAGCGAGCTTCCGGGTAAAATGGCCGGCAAAGGCAAGGAGCAGCGAATTCAATGCTGCCACATAGATGCGCGCCCATACTTCCGGCAGCAGCGCTCCCGGCATGAGCAACACCGGATACACTGGCGGTCGATGGAATACCTTGTGCCCGCCCGGCTCAAACACATAACCAAAACCACGCAAGAGATTCTGGGCGAGTTGTAAATAGCCGTCGTAAGCATCGTTCCCAAGGGCGAGGTCGATTCCCATCCAGGGCCGAATCAGGTAGGTGATTGTCAGCATCGCTCCCATTCCAGCGCAAAAAAGGAAGAATGCCCCTGCCCAGTAAGGCATTTGCTGCGCTTTTTCGAGAAGGCGTCCGGGAGAAGAAAACAAACTGATAGCGCGAGCCTCTTTCATGGGCGGACTCCCTTTAACCTGGTTGGGATCAAGGATATTGCTCAAAACACCTGTTTACGTCATGGGTCCTGACGGTCTTTAAACCTACTGATTTTCAAAGGCTCACTTGTTTTTCTGCGCATCGCCCTGCTGCAGCAGAGCAGGGTCGCGCGAGGAAACTACATTGCCAGAAATTTTATTTCATTTAGAATTTTCATGCTTTGGAAGCAGTCACAACGGAAATAAATCAAGAGCCGCTGGAAAAACCGCAAAAGCCCGAGAAACGCGAAACGCTTTTGCAGGAGTTCATCCGTGAATTTCCAGGTGTTTGGAAGTCCATTCCGAACAAGGGCCTTTTCATGTCGCTCCTCGTCGTCTGGGTGCTTCTGTTCGAGTTCGCTGGCACCTCCATTTTCGGGTATGACAATTCGCTCATCTATGTGATGGAGTTGGGATACTACGTCTCCGAAGACGACGACCATGGTTTCATTATCCCGCTGGTGGTGCTTGGGCTCTTTTGGTGGAAGCGAAAAGAACTTGAAAAGTTGCCCGCCCGAAACTGGTATCCCGCTTTCGGGGTTATTTTCGGCGCACTCGCTCTCCACGTCATCGGTTATGCCGTGCAACAACCGCTCATTTCCATGATGGCGCTCTTTCTCGGACTATATGGGATCATCGGTGTCGTTTGGGGACCGAAAATTCTAAAGGCGTCCTTCTTTCCCATGTGCCTTTTTGCATTCTCGATTCCGATCGCACAATTCGGGGAGGCACTCACCTTCCCCTTACGGCTCCTTTCAACGCATGTCAGCACCTTTTTCGCTGGGGATATTTTGGGCATTAACATCCTCCAGCGGGGCACTCAAATCATCGATCTCAACGGCAATTTCCAATTCGAAGTCGCCGCAGCCTGCAGCGGAATTCGCAGTCTTACAGCTGTGCTTGCCTTGTGCACGATTTTTGCCTTCATGAATTTCAAAGCACTCTGGCGACGCATGCTCATGATCCTTTCCGCTTTTCCGCTGGCAATAGCGGGGAATGTTTTGCGCCTGCTTGCATTAATCGTTATTTCTGAAGCTTTCGGCCAGAAGAAGGGAGAGTATTTCCATGACAGCACCTTCTTCAGTCTCCTTCCCTATATTCCTGCAATCCTCGGCATCCTGGTGATTGGCCGGTTCCTCCGCGAAAAATCGAACGCTCCCGAATCCTCCCAGCACCTTGAGGTTGAGAAGTCCGCATGAAAAAATCCGCGCTCAATATCTTAATCATTTTCCTGATCGTGGTCGGGGGAACGGGCATTCTGCTTTATCGCACGCAATCCCGGTTCGTCCTTGGCAAGCCGGGTGTGAAAATTTCGCACACACCTATTTATGGGGAAAAGAGCAATGTTGTCGGCCAGGTCAGCGTTAACCTTCCCGATTCCGTTCCGGGTTATACTGTTCTCCATCCGCCCATTACAGACCTGGAACTCCAGATACTTCCACCAGACACGACCTATGGCCGCCGCTACTATGTCGCGCAGGACAATTTCACAATCCAACTCAACACAATTTTAATGGGCAAGGATCGCACCAGCCTTCATCCGCCGGAATACTGCATTACCGGACAGGGCTGGCACGTGGTTGGACAGGAAGAGATTTCCATCCCCATGACTCGGCCCGTTCCTTACAATCTCAAAGTCCAAAAATTAACGGCCACAATTGGCTTCCGCGCCAAAGATGGGAGCTGGGAAGAATACCGCTGCAACTTTCTCTATTGGTTCGTTGCGGATCAAGAACTAACCCCTTCGCGTGTCGCGCGCATGTGGTCCATGTCTCGAGAACTCCTGACGACGGGCACTGTCCAGCGCTGGGCTTATATTTCATATTTCTCCTACGGCCCACCCGCCAAGGAAAAGGAAATGCTCGATCGGTTGACGAAATTTATTCAGCAGACCTTGCCGGAATTTCAGATTCCTCCTGGCACTTCGACGGAGCAGGTCGCGGCAGTGGAATAACAACCGCTCACTTTCCTCCCTCAGCTTCCTTTTTACTGTCCGAAACTTTTCGTTTTCAGGGGTTGTGCTCCCATTTTCATTGCCCTAAGATATTTTTACGTCCCCGAGCAGAATCATGGAGTCACCTGAAAGCATTTTCCTTCGCGACACCACTCGCAGGCATTTCTTTGGCCGCTGCGGAATGGGCCTTGGCGCTCTGGCGCTCGCTTCCATTCTGTCGGATAAATCTTTCGCCCAGGAAATTCCCGCTGCACTTCCCAATCCACTTCATCCCAAGCCAAGCCATTTCGAGCCTCGGGCAAAAAACGTTATTTACCTGTTCATGGCTGGTGGACCAAGCCAGTTGGAATTGTTCGATTTCAAGCCAAAGCTCATTGAACTGAACAACCAGCCAATTCCGGACTCCTTTACCAAAGGCAAACGCTTCGCCTTTATGAGCAGCAGCCATGGAAATAAATTGCTCGGCACACGTCGTGCCTTCAAGCGTCATGGCCAGAGTGGTGCCTGGGTCAGTGAACTTTTCCCCCATACCGCAACGATAGTCGATGATATCTCTTTAATGATGGGCTGCCGCGCCAGTCTCTTTAATCATGCTCCTGCCAAGCTTTTCATGAACACTGGTTCCGGCCAGTTCGGCCGACCCAGCATGGGCGCATGGATCACTTACGGAATTGGAAGTGAATCAAGTAATCTGCCGGGGTTTGTCGTTTTGCAATCGGGCCCTCGCGGTCCACGTGGCGGCGCGGTGAATTGGGGTAGCGGTTTTCTCCCCACGAGTTACCAAGGCGTCCCGCTGCGCGGGCGTGGCGATCCGATTCTCGATCTCAGTTCGCCCGAGGGAATCACCGCCGAAAAACAGCGCAAGGCCATCGATGCGATTCGCGACCTGAACCTGATGCGGCTTGCCGAAACGGGGGATGCGGAAATCAGCACCCGCATCTCTGCCTACGAGATGGCCTATCGCATGCAATCCAGCGCACCCGAATTGATCGACCTTTCTGGTGAAAGCGAAGCCACGCTGAATCTCTACGGGGTTGAGAAAGACAAACCCTCCTTCGCGCGCAACTGCCTCCTCGCCCGCCGCCTGGTGGAACGGGGTGTTCGGTTTGTGCAGCTTTACCATACCAGTTGGGACAGCCACGGCGGACCAGGCGAAAATCTCCAGGGCGATTTCGAAAAAATATGCCGCGAAGTGGACCAGGCCCAGGCCGCATTGATAAAAGATTTGAAGAGTCGCGGATTGCTCGACTCAACGTTGGTAGTTTGGGGAGGCGAATTTGGACGCACCCCCATGGGTGAAAATCGTGATACCACAGGTCGAAACCATCATATCGATGCTTTCACAATGTGGGCGGCAGGTGGCGGGGTCAAGCCGGGACAAATCGTTGGGCAAACCGACGAACTCGGGTTTAATGCAGTGGAGGATTCAATTCACGTTCATGACCTGCATGCCACCATGCTTCACCTGCTTGGGCTGGATCACAAAAAACTGACTTTCCGCTTTCAGGGACGAGATTTTCGGCTTACCGATGTGCACGGTGAAGTAGTGCAAAAACTGCTGGCCTGACATTCCCACCACAAGAAGCAGTCGGGTAAAAGTCAGATCAAGCCACGTAATTCGGCTCAAACACTTCCCTGTTTGAATATTTCCTCAGGTATTCGACAAACTTCTGAATGCCGCGTTTTTCGTCAGTCCCAAGGTGATAGTGAATATGCCATCCAAGATAATCTTTACGAAACGCTCTGTCGTATTCGGTTCGGTTATCGATCAGGTAATCGAGCGTGTCCATCCCGAATGCCTTTGCTTCTCGAAGCTGCTGGCGTAGAAGTTGATTCTTGGGATCTTTCTGCAAAGCCCATCCGGCATAAACGAATGGCAATCGAGTCAGTTCATACCATGCAGCTCCAAGATCAAAGATTTCATGCGCCGGATTGCGCCTGCGGAATTCGATCCCTGGATTTCCAATCAGCAACACAAAATCGTGTTGATCAACTGACTTCAGATCGGGCAGTGCTTTGAACTCGGGTGTAAGCCCTTTTTCCCCGAGCAAAACCTTGAGCAGTTGAACGCTCGTGAGCGAAGCCGTATCACAGTAAACAACATCAATCTGCTCAATCGGTTTTCGATGGGCGAGAAAAACACTGTAAACTTCGCCCAGGCTTGCGATCGCAATTCCATCCAATAAATCATATTGCTGCGAAAACAGCACCTCCACAATGCTGACCAGCGCCGCGTCCAGTTCATGATTGCGCAACATCTCCGCGAGGCGGGACGGGACCACATGCTGGATTTGATCCTCAATGCCGCGCGTCAATGGGGCAGCGTTCAAATAAGGAACCGAGCCGACTCGAAACCCTT
>JBQCGE010000638.1:0-4438 GCA_051955955.1 Verrucomicrobiota bacterium | reverse complement strand
CAATACCGTTGAATCCTGGAATCATCGATACGGAAATGTTGCGAAGCTGTTTTGGCGGCAGCGCAGCAGATTACCCCAAGCCGCAGGAATGGGCGAAAAAGTCGGGTCCTTTTATTTTGAGCCTGAATGCGCGGCACAACGGGCAATCGTTGACCGTGCCCGGAACGACAGAAGATTAAAAAAAGGTTGTCTTTTCGGAAGTTGCTCGATCTTATAGTGCTGCCACCGCCTTGGTTGATGCATCTCCGGGCCAATGGATTATGAATAAGAAAACGATATTTTTACTGCTTGCGATTGTATTTTTCGGCATCGGGATTGCCACGATGTTTACGGACGGCATTGTTGGGCACATTGCGCAAGGCTTGTGCAAAGGCCTGGGTTTGGTGTTTTTCATCCTTTTTTTAGTTCAGGTTCTCCTCGGCAAACAGCCGCTGGACAAAATGCCTCATTAACGTGGGCCTCCTTGCGGCCAAGCCGCAGGATCATCATTCATTTCCATGAAATCCTTGCCACTGCGACATTGGCATGAACAGCTCGGCGCGGTGTTCAGGAATGAAGGTGGCGAAGAAATCGTCGGGCGCTATCAATCAACTGAAGCGGAGTATCTCAACTTAACTCGATCCGCGGCTATTTTGGATTTCAGCTACCGGGGCCGCCTCTGTCTGCTCGGACCTGACCGGGAGAAGTTTCTTCATGGTCAGGTCACCAACGACGTTCTGAAATTAAAAGCCGGCGAGGGGTGCTACGCCGCAGTGGTCAGCGGCAAAGGGAAAATTCAAGCTGATCCCTTCATCTACAAACTCGCTGAGGAACTGCTGCTCGATTTCGAACCGGGCCTCACGGAAAAATTAACCAGGCGCTTCGAGGATCATATTATCGCCGATGATGTGCAGGTCGTGGATGTGGCGCCGCATTATGGTTTGCTCAGCATCCAGGGGCCATCCGCAAGGGATCTGGTCCAAAACTCCGCGGTCTTCTCGGAACTTCCCACTGGTTACTTATCATGGAAACCGACGCACACCGAATCAGGAGAACTGTACGTGATGCGAAATCCGCGATTGAATTCCTCTCCTTCAAATGGCTCAGCCACGCCAGAGACGGATGGCTATGATTTGTTTGTGCCCACGGAACTGCTGGAGGAAATCGCGAAGAAACTTCGCGGTCCATGGGCTGGCCTGGAAGCTTTCGAGATTGCCCGGATTGAATCTGGAATTCCCCGTTTCGGAATTGATATGACTGAGGATAACCTCGCGCCAGAAGCGGAAATCGCCCATCGCGCGATCAGTTACGCAAAAGGTTGTTACATCGGGCAGGAAATCATCGCACGCATTCGCACCTATGGAAAAGTTGCTAAAGCGCTTCGGCTGATTCGCCTGCCGAATGAACTCGAAGCATTACCGCATTCGGGCGAAAAGCTTTTCTTTGAAGGTCGGGAAGTTGGATATGTAACCAGCAGCACACTTTCGCCGAAACATGGCGGGAAGGTGGCCCTCGGTTACGTGCGCAAGGAGTGCAATTCTCCCGGCACACGTTTAACTCTAAGTGGGAATTCGCAGGAAGCGGAGATTATCGCAGTCGCTGGCGGCAGCTAAAGCTTGGGCCTCTCGGCCATGACCAGCCAATACGCGTTGATCGATTTCACCATTTGGCGGAATGCCTGGTGATCAAAAGGCTTTACCAGGTAAGAATTGGCGCCGAGATCATAAGCCTGGGCGATATCCGCTTCGTTGTTCGAATGGGTTAATATGATTACGGGGATTCTCGCGACAGTGGACGATTCACGAATCCAGCGGAGTAATTCCAAGCCGCCGATTCCCGGAATTTTCAGGTCAAGCAGAACCAGGCAGGGAAGTGGATATTTAACCCGGTCTTCGAATTTCCCTTTCCCTTCGAAATAATTCAAAGCCTCATCCCCGCTAGAAACGATGAAGAGGTGGTTTAGAATACGCCCATCCGCGATCGCATCTTTTATCAATGCAACTTCACTCGAATCATCTTCCACAAGCAGAATCACTTCCGAAGCGTACATTTCCTGTTATGATGGGCAATCAAGGAAGGTGCGCAAGCCGGATTTCACCGGATATTGTACCGCAAAGGCCTTCAACGCACTTATAGTTGCTGGTTCGTTCCGCGCGAGGCTGATGTGCGCAAGAGCCAGTAGCCCCCCAGCTTATGAATGATCTCGCAGAGATTCTCGAAATTCAGCTTTTTTGAATGAACCACCTCAGCTCCGAGCCACTCACCGGTGATATAATCGTCCGCATGCTGCGCATCGGTCAGGAGAATGACAGGCATTTTTCGGCCGATGGGATTGTTGCGCAGCCACCGGAGGATTTCAAAGCCGCTTAAATCGGGAAGCGTTAAATCCACGATCAGGAAAGCGCCAACCGGGCGATTCTGGCGAAATTCGCGAACGAGGTATTTCAATCCATCCATCCCGGTGCTGAAGTGAATTATGGGATTTCGAACCTGGGCTTTTCGAAAGGCACGGAGGATCGATTGGGCGTCATTAGCCGAATCCTCAAATAGCAAAATGGGCAATTCCTCCTGCATCGAACGGCCCAATATAGCGCCTGCGGAAATGCAATACTGCTCAGGAATTTCCTGAATTGCGGAAAAATAAGCGCGGGAGCATTTTTTAAAGTTTATCTTCTCCGCCCGTCACCAGCAGCCAGCCCAGACGGCTTTCGGAAACAGCTTCGACAAACTTGGACAAATCCATCGGTTTCAAAATGCATGCGTTCGCGCCAAGCTTGTAGCAGTCCATTACGCCACGCGCTTGCTGGGACGGAGTGAGGATCACCACCGGAAGACTTTTGGTGCGTTCATCCAGCTTGAGCTTTCGCAGCAGATCAACTGCATTGATGTCGGACAATGCGAGCGAGAGGAGGATGAGAACATTGGCCGCGTGTCCTGGTTCAGAAGCAAAAGGACCTTGTCTCGCGAGAAAATCCATAAGCTCGGATCCCTTGCGAAGCACATGGACCTTGTTGAAGACGTTCGCCTTTATCAGGACTGACTGTGTAAAGGCTATATCCTCCTCCCGATCTTCGACCAGTATGATTTCCGCCTTGGCTGATGTTTGGGCGTGCATTTTTCGGACGCGGGAATGTAATGCGCGACTGGGCGACAGCACAAATCGGGAAATTCCTGATTCGCACGATAAATTACAGGAAAGCGGAGTTAATCAGCCACCATCCGATTGCTGCAGAGGCGTAAAAATTGAAGGGAGGAAAGGAACCTAATGATCCAGCGTAGTCAGTCCTTCCCGGATCGCGTATTTGGTCAGCTCCGCGACCGTGTACATGTCCAGTTTATCCATCAAGTGCTGCCGATGGGTTTCGACTGTTTTTGCGCTTAGGAAAAGTTCTGCCGCGATTTCCTTGGTCCCCTTTCCTTCCGCAAGCATTTGCAGAACTTCGCGTTCGCGCTCCGTTAATCGGGGAGTCAGGAGGGGTTCGTCCGCGCCTGAGTTGCTGGTGTAATCGTCGATGTTGAACCCACTGATTCCGGGGGCTATGTAGGTTTCGTTGCGTGCGACGGTTCGAATGGCGCTGGTCAGTTCTTCAAAAGCGGAGTCCTTCAGCAGGTAACCGGAAACTCCGGCGCGGAACATTTCGGCGACAAATTGACGATCCCCATGCATCGACAATGCTATAACCTTCGTCTGCGGCGCGCGGCTCATGATTTGCCGGGTGGCGTCAATTCCATTCAGGTCGGGCATCGAGACGTCCATCAGAACGATGTCGGGATCGAGCGATTCGGCTAAATGCACCGCTTCGCGTCCATTCACTGCCTGGCCTACGATGGTAATTTCCGCTTGTTTATTCAGGAGGGAACTCAGGCCCTCCCGCATCATTTTGTGATCGTCCGCAAGGATGATTTTAACTGCCATGTTTTTTCAATCGTTGAGTTTTAATGGTGCAATCAAAGTGATTCGCGTTCCCTGGCGCGGTGCTGAACGAATCTTCAACTTGCCTCCGAGATATTCCACCCGCTCGCGAATGTTAAACAATCCAAAGCTTTTCGGTGAATGCCTCGCCGCCGCAAGCTGGCGCGGGTCGAACCCGACCCCATTGTCTTCTACAATAATGCGCATGGCATCCCCATCCCGCCGCACTAGGACATGAATCTGTGTAGCGTTCGCATGTTTCACCACATTCACCAGCAATTCGCGGGAGGCCTGAAAAAGAACAATGCGGAAATCCTCGTCCAATGGTTTCGGCTGCGAATCATCATGGAACCGCGCCGGGATGGAATGTTCCTGCTGCATTTTTCGAGTGAGCCATTCCAGGGCTGCCACCAGGCCGAGTTCATATAAAACAGGGGGGCTTAATTCAAAGGTGAGCGAGCGGGTATCAATGATGGTTTGCTCGATCAACTCCCTCACTTCGTTAATGGGCGCGCCCGGATATGCCTGCGCCATCGCACCCAGTTT
>JBQCGE010000637.1:0-3210 GCA_051955955.1 Verrucomicrobiota bacterium | reverse complement strand
ATAAAATCGTTTTTTCTTTTGGGCATCGAGCGGGCCGACGTAATGGCGATACCGATCCATGCGGGTCAGTATTTCATTTTTGAAATAGGCCTGGTGCTCCGGGTAGGGAAAAACTTCGCCGCCCAGAAAACAGGGCATGTTTGCCTGTCGCGCGGCGTCGAAAGCGATGTGAAATCCCTTTTCTGGACAAATCCGTCCCAGTGAAAAACAGAATTTTTTGCGTGAGTGGGTTAAACGTTCAGGTATCTCCACCCCGTTCGGGATTGGCGGCAACATTCGTTCGGAATAGGGCGCATTGGCGTGTTGGCTCTCAGAAACACAATGCAGCCAGACGCGTTCATCTGAATAGACGGATTGTGGGTACCACGAAGGCGGCAAATGCAGCGTGGCAAGGATCGGGATCCCGGTGCGTGGAATGTATTCATGGAAATCCACTCCATGCATATGGATCAAATCGACTTGAAACTCTCGAGCTGCGGATTCAATGATGGTACGATATTCGAGATAAGCTCCCGTCTTGAAATCCTTCGAAATTTCTTCCGGGATCGTGAACGCCTCAATAAGAGTCCCGAAAGCCTGCGAACCTTTGCATCCCACTACAATCGAGCTGTGCTCACCGCGCACAAGTGCTGCATCAATTCGTGAAAGAACCTGTTCAGCTCCGCCAACCGCGTTCGGCCCCACCGGCGCGAATGGATATGCCACGTTCAAAATTCGCATAGGCTTAAACCGCTGACTTGCTATCCTGCGATGCCATTGCCTTCAGTGCCAGGGTCCGCCACCGTTCGCCATCCATGCCCCACGGAAACATTTCGTAATAGAGCTTGCCCTCATGCGGCGCTCTGTTGAAGTCGTATGGTGGCGCCAATCGAAACTTCTCCACTTCAGTTTGAAACCAGCACAACACGCGTTGCTGCGTCCGAAAACACTCAAAAAGTCTACGTTTGAATATCCGATCCTCCTCGCCAAGTGGGATCCGCAAAACTTCACTTTCTTCTTCACCGAGGAACCGCTTCATCTCGCACCGGCCATTTGCGTGGTGATACGACAGCATTTCCACAATCGCAGGACGTGCCCACGCATCTAATTTCCCAACCGCCTGATGCACCGCGAAAGCAGTGGCATCATGGTCCGGATGTCCTCCCTCGTAAGGTACAGTCAAAACTATGGACGGCCGAAGCTTACTAAACTGTTCGCGAAGTGCCTCGGCGATTTCAATCATTTGCAACGAAGCCCGTTGGTCCGGAAACCCAAGCTCCACCACAGAGTGTCTTCCCGTGAGTTCAAGCGCTTCTCGCAACTCTGCCATTCGCGCCGAAGCGTAATCGTCCACCCGAGAGTAACCCGCCGCGATGGCATCACCTGGAGAAGGCGGTGAGCCATCTGTCACCTCAATGATTGTGCATTGTTTCAGAAACGGCAGCCGCGTTCCCGCACCGATGATTTCATCGTCAGGATGCGGTGAAACAATCACCACCGGTTGCGATTGATCTCCGTTGGCCTCAAGAAAGGAGAGCATGTCTGTTTCAATGGTGGTCGAGTGAATCCTCCACCTTCGCCTGGCTCAAAAGTGTGATTGCCTCGCGGTACCCATGCAGAGTTCCAACATCCACGTACGATTCCCCTGCGCGGATTCCAAACGCCTCGCCACCTCTCGCGATATATGCATTGATCAACGTGCCAAAATATTCGTCCTGCTTTTTGCGCTCCAGCCAAAGGGCATGAAGCGCGTGGAAGATTGAGCCCGGCATTTTGAATGCCCCCCAAATCCAGTTCGACCTTGCGTTCCGCTGTTTCACCTGGATTTGCTCAATCCGGTCATTCGCATCGGTCACCACCGCGTCAAAAAATTCCGGACGCTCCACCGGGAAGAGCAAAAAGCCCATGACATCCTTCGGCAGCGCGCATAAGGCATCCTCCGGAAACCAAACCGTATCCGGCAGCCCAATCGCGACCTCCTCCTCCGGATGCACCAGCGGCACCGCCCGAAATATAGCATCGCACAACCCCGCCGGTTTCGGCTGCACTACATAGGCAAATTCCGCCCGCGAAGGCGCGCCGCTGTAATATTCCAGGATATCCGATTTTCCCGGCGAAATCACAAAACAGATCTTGTCCGCTCCCGCGATAATGAATCGTTCCACAAGATATTCACTCACCGCTCGCGGACGTTCCACCTGCCCGTCGAGTCGGCTTCCCACCGGCAAAAGTTCCTTCGAAAATGCGAGCGGTTGAATCCGGCTCCCGGCTCCCGCTGCTGGTATGATTCCCCACATATTAAACCTCCATTGAGATTGGTTGATTCGGATAAAGCGAATTTTCCACCGCCATTTCAAGGTCCAGTGCGCGTCTGCTTGCCGTGTGCATGGCCAATGTTTTCTCGCGTGCCGCATTCCGAATTCGCTCCAGTTCGGCGTCGCTCATTTCCAGCGCCTGCACAGCTTCCGTCGAATTCCGGGCCAACAGAATTTCCTTACCCGGCTCAAAAAACTCCTCCAGCCCGATCCAATAATCGCTCAAAATTGCCGAGCGGCAGCACGCCGCTTCAAATAACCGCCCCGAAGGACAATATCCCATCTCAGCCATCGCCTTCCGCGTCACATTCAGTGTCATTCGCGACGAACAGTAGAATGCCGAGTGGTCTCCTGGTGGCAGATGCCGCACGAAATAAATATTGTTTGTCCATGGAAACTCCGCAGGGTACTGCGCTCCTGCGATTACGAATTTCCGCTCGGGCAGCACCCGCGCCGGCTCAATAAACAACTCATTCAACCGTTCCTGTCGGTCTTCTGCGTAAGTTCCCAGGTACGAAAAGTCGCAGCGAAACACATCCACAGCAGGAACCCGGAAGTGGACCTCCGGATCAACGCTGCCATAAAGCGGCGCAACCCGTTTTGCTCCGAGACGCCTTTGCAATTGGGTCAGCGCCTCGCCACCTGTGTAACTCAGTACCAGGTCAAAGTCCCCCAATCCATTCGCCGGCAAGTATTCCACATCCTCATGCGCATCCAATCGTGATAACGTTACCGGCGTATCCAGGTCATAATACGTTTTGCTCCGTGCGCCCGAATTCAGCACCAACTCGCACGCCGCCCGTCCATCAGGGCAATAGGAAGTCACCATCCCCACATCCGCGTCCGCCAAATGCTTTTTGGCCATGGGCAGCACCGATTCCCAATCCGGATATAAAATCAGTTCACCGCCCTGGAT
>JBQCGE010000636.1:0-3111 GCA_051955955.1 Verrucomicrobiota bacterium | reverse complement strand
AATCTCGACAGGCTCTCCTTCGCCCAGGGAATTGAGCTGATGTTTAGCGAGGAAGCTGAGGGCATCGCCGCCCTCCGCCGTGAATCCAAAAAGGTGGCCCGGGCAGCCCAATTTGCCTTTGAAGCGCTGAATTCCGGAGGGCGTGTCTTTTACATTGGCGCCGGAACAAGCGGGCGGCTCGGAATTTTGGATGCAAGCGAATGCCCGCCGACCTTTCGAGCCTCACCCGAAATAATACAGGGCATCATCGCCGGAGGCGCACGCGCCATCTGGCAGGCGGTTGACGGAGCGGAGGATGATGCCAAAGCCGGAGGGAATGCGATTGCGTTTCGCGGAATTACTTCGCGCGACCTGGTTGTGGGGATTGCCGCGAGCGGACGGACTCCCTTTGTCTGGGGTGCATTTAGCGAAGCCAAAAATCGAGGGGCTCGCACGGTGCTCATCAGCTTCAATCCCGCACTTAAGATTGACCCCGGTCATGGTCCAGACCTGGTGATTGCTCCGAGCATCGGACCGGAAATCTTAACCGGCTCGACACGGTTGAAATCGGGGACCGCCACAAAACTGATCCTGAACGCCATCTCAACCATGGCGATGGTGAAATTGGGCAAAGTCGCTTCAAACCTCATGATCGATCTCAATCCTTCGAATGTGAAGCTTCGCGACCGTGCGATACGAATCATTCATGAATTGACGGGCGTTGATGCAGCTTCCGCTCGCCATGCCCTTGAAAGTCAAGGCTGGGTGATTAAGGACGCGCTCGCTTCCCTAAAGTGCGCACGACCAAAAATGGCAAAAACTGCCCGCTCCCGCTAAACTTCCCCTATTCGGAGCAAGCAATGCCAATACAACTCGAAGCAGATCCAAATCCGACAACAGCCTCGCCGCACAATCCTTTCGTCGTGGGAACTTTGGAAACCGACACGGGCGATTTACCGGAGGATCTCGAATGGAAAGCGGAATTCGTCGCCGCAACACTTTGCGGAATCTTTGGGCTAAGCGCCGCATTTATTCCAAATCCAACAATCAAACTGATCCTGTTTGTTCTTTCCTACATTGCGGGTGCGTGGTTTTCCGCTATCGAAGTGGTAGAACTCCTGCGAAAGCGCATTCTGGATGTCCATTTCCTGATGCTGTTGGTCGCGGCGGGCAGCGCAATCATCGGGGCCTGGGGTGAAGGTGCAACGCTTCTCTTTTTGTTTTCCTTCTCCGGTGCATTGGAGCAATACGCTCTCGGGCGAACGCAACGCGAAATTCGCTCGTTGTTCAAGACAAGTCCCAAAACTGCCCGTTTATATGAAAATGGCGAAGAGCGATCCGTACCGGTTGATTCGGTGCGCCCAGGCATGCACCTGCTGGTCAAGCCTGGCGATCTGGTCCCAGTTGATTGCGAAGTGCTGAAGGGAACTACTGCATGCGATGAATCAACGTTGACGGGCGAGGCTGTGCCTGTGGAGAAAGGGCCTGGCGAGACCTTGTACGCGGGCACTCTCAATCTTTGGGGCGCAATCGAAGCGCGCGCGACTCGCGCCGCCGCACAAAGCGCATTGAGCCGCGTGATTGAAATCATCAAGGAAGCACAGCATTTGAAAGCACCGGCCCAGCGTTTTACTGATCGATTTGGAACTTTCTACACCTATGCCATCATGGCTTTGGCCGGTGTGATGTTTTTTATTTGGTGGCAGGTTTACCATCTGCCGGCATTTAAGGGGATTGGCGAAAACACAGCATTTTATCGCAGCATGGTTCTGCTGGTGGTCGCCTCACCTTGCGCGCTTGTCCTTTCGATTCCTTCGGCAATTCTCTCCGCCATCGCCTTTGGCGCGAAACGCGGCATCCTGTTTCGAGGCGGGTCTGCGGTTGAACGACTTGGCGACACGTCCGTAGTGGTCATGGACAAAACGGGAACAATCACCACGGGAGATCTGCGCGTGGAAAAAATCGAAAGCTTTCCTCCCGGCCACGAAACCGAAATCGCCACCCTGGCCTATTCCCTCGAAGCATTCTCGACGCATCCGCTCGCCCGGGCCATTACCACCCACGGAAAAAAACTTGGGCTGGATGCCTTGCCAGTGCAGGCGTTTGAGTCGGTGACTGGAGCGGGAGTGCGCGCCCGCGTCCGGGGTGAAATCGTTCAACTCGGGAAACGCGAATGGGTGGATGCGGGACACTCAATCGAACGCCCAAAGCTCGAACCCGGATACTCAGAGGTCTGGCTTTCCAGCGGCGCACTCAAAGGAGTGATCCTCCTGCGCGACGATATTCGCGAGCATGCGCGGGAACTGGTGAATCGCCTTCACGATTTAAGAATCCGCACCGTGCTGCTCACGGGCGACCGTCACGAAACCGCTGAACTCGCCCGACAAATCACAGGAATCCAGGAAGTGCGCGGAGGTTTGAAGCCCGAGGATAAATTACGTGCAATTATTGCCTACAAACGCCGTGGCGAGAAAGTCGCAATGATTGGCGATGGGGTGAATGACGCACCGAGCCTCGCCGCCGCGGATGTGGGCGTGGCAATGGGCGCACGCGGTTCGGACGCTGCACTGGAACAAGCCGATGTCGTCCTGATGAACGACCGTCTTGAGAATTTTCTGACGGCGCTTCGGTTGAGCAAACGGGCGCGCCGTGTCATTCACCAAAACCTGCTTGTATCGCTCGGAACCGTGGTCCTACTGGTGACATTCGCGATGATGGGGAATATCCCGCTGACGATTGGTGTAGTAGGGCACGAAGGGAGCACAGTGATCGTGGTCCTGAATTCCTTGCGGTTACTCCTGCGCGAAAAAAAGGAACCTGGCGCAGAGCCAACCTTTGCGACATCAACATTGCCGCAGCAGCCAGTGGCATAAGCGGTTCCCCGTAGTCGCTAGGGCTCAAAAGAAAATCTCGCACCCGCGCACCTTTCATTTGACTTCCCCCTCAGGAAATCTACATTCTGGCTCCGTTCGGCTGGGGTCGTAGCTCAGTTGGTAGAGCACCACAATGGCATTGTGGGGGTCAGGGGTTCGAATCCCCTCGGCTCCACCAGCCTTCCGTTAGTTGGATTTCCCTCGGGAACACACACGCGCGGAAAAAGGTGGCGAAACGAGGAAAACCTTGATTTACCTT
>JBQCGE010000635.1:0-6830 GCA_051955955.1 Verrucomicrobiota bacterium | reverse complement strand
GGTAGGTTTTGTCGTCCAAATGATAAAGGCCGGCTCGAACCCCGCATTGCATTTCGCCATCCCTACCTCGACCAGAAGTTCGGCATCCCCAACGATTCCGCGGTGATGACCGATGATGAGGTTGAAGCGCTGATTCGTGATTATATCAATGCAGCCGCAATTGCCCGTCGTATTGGCGCAGACTTCGTGGACATAAAACATTGCCACGGTTATTTGCTCCACGAATTTCTCGGAGCATTCACGCGTCCTGGAAAGTTTGGCGGCTCATTCGAAAATCGCACTCGAATCCTGTCTGAAATCGTCCATGGAATTCGAGCCTCGGGAAACGATATCGAAATCGCCGTTCGCCTCAGTGCGTTTGACCTGATCCCATTTCGCCCCAACCCAGCAACTTCTCAACCGGGCAAGCCCGGCAAAGGCATCCCCATCGATTTCTCCGCGCTGCTTCCGTATCAATATGCATTCGGCATTAATCAGGATAACCCCACTGAATACGACTTATCCGAACCGATCCAATTTCTCCAGCTTTGCGCTTCGCTCGGCATTAAGCTGGTGAACCTCACAGCCGGTTCGCCCTACTACATTCCGCACATCCAACGCCCCGCCGCGTATCCGCCATCTGACGGATACCAACCACCTCACGACCCGCTCATTGATGTTGCGCGTCAAATTGAGGTTGCTCGGCACTTGCGACAAGCCGCTCCTTCCTCGCTTCTCATCATCGGCAGCGGTTACTCTTACTTGCAGGATTTTCTGCCCCACGTCGCCCAGGCACTGATGCGCCAAAACTGGATCGATTCAATCGGCCTGGGCCGCGCGATTCTAAGTTACCCGGAAATGCTCGCAGATTGTTTGAAGGGGGCCTCCGTTGAAAAGAAACGGATTTGTCGAACCTTTAGCGATTGCACCACTGCTCCACGAAACGGCCTCATCAGTGGCTGCTATCCGCTCGACAAATTTTATTCCGAAAAACCGGAGTTCGAAGAATTAAAGCAGCTTAAAAAGGAGCTATAATCAGCTTCGAGAAGGAACTCTGGTTCACTCACGCCTTTAGGAAACCCCTTCGAACCTGCTCTCTTATTCGTAGCGTAGCGCCTGGATGGGATCCAACTTTGCCGCTTTTATTGCCGGGAATAACCCCGCGCAAATTCCCACCGCGCAGCTAAAGAGCACCCCGATCAACATCGCTTCCGGGGTGATCTGTGGTGTGTTTTGCGTCGGTGCGATCATCCCAAGCAGATGCACCAACCCATACGACGCTACAATTCCTGCAAGTGCCCCAACCACCGCGATCACGAGGCTTTCGACCAATATCTGCATGAAAATATCAAATGCATTCGCCCCAATCGCCTTGCATAATCCAATCTCTCGGATTCGCTCATTGATGCTCGCGAACATGATGTTCATGATCCCGATCCCACCTACAATCAAACTGATCGCCGCGATGATCCCTCCGCTCATTCGCGCATTCTGAATCTGTTGGTTGATATTCTCGACTTGGTTTTCCTGCGTGCGAAACTCGAAATCTTCAATCCCGCGATGCGTCATCATCATGATATTGCGCGCCTGCTGCAGGGCAGGCTCCAGCAACTTCATGTCCGCAACCTTCAGGTCAATATCCGTCAGGCGGGGGTCAGGAATATTGTTTGCTCCCGATGCTGCCTTGAATTTAACCCACATTGTGTTGAGCGGAATGAGCACGGTAAGGTTTTTGCGGCGAAAGGCCCACCCTCCTTTTGCTCCCCACCCCTTCTTTCGGTTCGGGCCAGCCACTTTTTCCTGCGGCTTGTTTTTCGCCAATTCACGTTCCTTCCGTTCCTGCTCGCTCATGTACTCCTCGAACATCCCGATGATGGTGAACGGCTGCCCATTGATGTTCACAATCTCACCCAATGGAACAATCTCTTTGCCAGTCTTCTCCGGTGACCCAAAGAGTTCATCGCGAATCGCCGTGCCTATTACGCAAACGCTGTTCGCGTTCTCCTCATCAATCTCGTTAAAAAAACGGCCATACTGAACGGTGTGCAAATTCATCTTCAATACCGCTGGCCATGTCCCCACGAATTCCGAAGGGACCACCGAGTTCTCGCCGCGCGTCAGAACGGCTCCACGCAGAGCCATTTCCGGTGAGATCAATTTCAATAACGGTGCTCCATCGCGAAGAGCAATCACATCGGTCATGGTCCGACCTGGCGCTTCGTTAGCCAGATGCTCCTGCTCGGGCGGTACATCCTGCTCCTCTGTCAAAACCTTGTCCGCGCCGCCCATGGCGATCATCGTTTCCTTCATCCCGTTTTCCATCCCCTTCACCAGCGCCGCCATCGCCACAAGGCTGGCCACCCCGAGGATGATGCCAAGCATCGTGAGCAGGGAGCGAAACTTGTGCGCCCAGATCTCCTTGAAGCCTACGATTATGGTATTGAAAAAATTCATCAGTCGTATCGCAACGCCTGGATCGGGTTCAACCGCGCTGCCTTGATCGCCGGGATTAATCCGGCAAGCACGCCTACGCCCACGCTGAAGGCAAAGGCAATGCTCAATGCCCCAAACGTGACCACAGGGGTGTTATCCGTCGGTGCCAGCACACTGATCAAATGCACCAGAGCATATGAGGTGGCCATCCCAGCCAAACCTCCCAATATCGCAATCACCATGCTCTCGATCAAAATCTGGATGAAAATATCAATATCACTGGCCCCAACTGACTTTCGGATTCCAATCTCGCGAACACGTTCCGAAATGCTGGCGAGCATGATATTCATGATGCCGATTCCACCGACCAGCAAGCTAATCGCTGCAATCATTCCCCCACTCAATCGTGCATTGCGAATGAAGGTCGTAATGTTTTCCGCCCAATCTTCCTGCGTCCGAAATGTAAAATCTTCGATCCCCTTGTGCGTGCTCATCAGCACATTTTGCATCTGTTGAACCGCGGGCGTCAGTTCATCCACGCTGGCGATTTTCACCTCCAGGTTTGATAACCGGGGGTCGGGAATGGAAACTTCGGTGCTTGATGAGTTACCTCGATTTCCCCAATTTCCAAAGCTTGCTCCGGCTCCCCCTGCCCGTAACTTCAGCCACATTGTATTCATGGGCATGTAAACGGTCGCGTTTTTGATCCAGTAAACAAAACCATTTCTTTTTCCGCCCCAACCGCGACTCCTCTTGGGCCCGGTTTTGGCTTACTTGGGTTTCAACTCCTCGAGTTCCCGCTCCTTTTTGTCTTGTTCGCTTTCGTAATGCTGGAACATTCCGATAATTGTAAACGGCTGCTGGTTGATATAGAGGGTCTGTCCGATTGGAATGATCTCCTTCCCCGTTTTTTCAGGGGATCCAAAAATTTCATCCCGCACTTCCGTCCCGATCACGCACACGCTTCGCGCCATCTCATCATCGACTTCATTGAACATGCGCCCGTACTGGATCACATGTTCATTCATCTCCAGGGCGACGGGCCAAACTCCCGATACGGTAAATGGACGGAACGATTTGCCCTGCCCGGTCACACGCGCGCCAAACATGCGCATTTCGGGGGAGATTCGTGTCACCAGCGGGGCGCTTGCCTGCAACGCGTAAACATCATTAAGTGTGACTCCAACCGCCTGATCCGTCAGATGTTTCTGCTCAATCGGAAGTTCCTGCGGTTCGATCCGGACTTTCTCCAACCCGCCAATCGCAATCAGCGCCTCCTTCATCCCCACTTCCATTCCCTTCACCAAGGCTGACATTGCGACCAAACTCGACACCCCAAGTATGATCCCCAACATCGTCAGCAAGGACCGGAATTTGTGGGACCAAATCTCCTTGAATCCAAGTAATATCGCGCTGAATAAATCCATCCAACAACATCATTAAGAGGCCGCGCCTGCTTCCATCCGGTCCAAACCGGCAAGCTTCGGGTCCACTTTCTCGGAAATTTTCCCGTCCCGGATTTCAATCCGCCTCGGGGTTACTGCCGCGATCTCAGGATCGTGGGTCACCAAAATGATTGTCCGCCCTTCGCTGCTCAACTTTTGAAACAGGGCAAGAATCGCCTCACCCGTGTGAGAATCCAAATTCCCGGTCGGTTCATCCGCGAAAACAATTTTCGGGTTGTTCACGAGGGCGCGCGCAATCGCCACGCGTTGCTGCTGCCCGCCGGATAGCTGGCTGGGCCGATGTTTGCTTCGATTTTCCAACCCCACCAACTTCAACGCTTCCATCGATCTTTCGCGCCTTTCCTTGCTGGAAACGCCGCTGTAAATCATCGGAAGCTCAACATTCTGCAAAACGTTCAGCTTCGGCAAAAGATTGAAAAATTGAAAAACAAACCCGATCTTTTTCCCTCGAATAGAAGCTAATTGCCGGGGGCTTGCATCCTGGATCATCACTCCATCGAGATTAATTGTGCCTTCGCTCGGGGTATCAAGACACCCCAGGATATGCATCAGTGTCGATTTACCACTCCCGGATGGGCCGATAATCGATATGAACTCCCCGGAGTCAATGTCCGTTGTGATTCCATCCAACGCCCGGATTTCTTCTCCCCCGAGATGGTAAATCTTCCGAACGTTTCGTAATTCCACCAATGCCATTGCTTTAGCCGGGTAATCAGGTTCGTGAACTGGTGCTCTTTGTCGCGGGCTTCGCAGTCTTTCCGCCGGCCGGTTTTTCACCTTTCTTCGCGCCAGCTTCACCCTTCAGGTTTTTTGCCATTTCCGCGGTGCGGTCCAACTCTTCCTTCGGAGCTTCTAAAGCTACTGTTTCCCCTGGTTGTAACCCCTTTTGAACTTCAGCATAGAAAAAATCGGAGACGCCAATTTGCACGGGCCGTCTTTCGTAAGTATCTCCCTTTTTGACGTAGACATACCGCTCGGTCTCGTAAGTCTCAGGGTCCCGTTCGGTAAAAACCGCAGCCAGGGGAACCGCAACCACGTTGTCTGCACTCGCGACTGGAATCTTGATGTTGGCCGTCATCCCGGGGCGAATCCGTTTGTCTGCATTGGTTAACAGAATTCGGACGGCAAACCCCTTGATATTGTTTCGAATGGTTGCCTGTGGCGCAATCCGCTCCACTTTCCCGACCACCGTTAATCCAGGGACAGCTTCCACCTGCACATCAACTTCCTGGTTCTGCTTCAACCGCGTAATATCAGCCTGGTTGATATGTGCATTTATAATCAGGTTATTCAAATCCGCGATGGTCAGAACTTCGGTCCCGCTATTAAATCCGCCAGAACCAGACACCGCCTGGCCGATGGAAACAGGTCGCGTCAAAATGGTGCAATCAAAGGGCGCCTTTACAGTGGTTTTAGTCAACCGCTCATCAATGATCGCAAGATCGCGTTGTGAACGCTCGAGTGCATTCTTCGCGAGTTCATATTCCGTCCGGCTGTTTTCGAAGAGTTCCTTGGCAATCAGATTCTCCTCGTATAATTCCTGGGCTCGCTTGAAGTTTCGTTCCGCCTGGCCCAATTGCAGGTTGGCCCTTTGCACTTCCGTTGCTGCTGAAGCACGCTCATTCTGCAATTCCTTGTCGTCCAGTTTGAAAAGCAACTGGCCCTTTTTCACGTCATCCCCGATATCCACAGGCAACTGGTCAATCCGCCCATTGATTTCAGGCTTCACTGAAACTTGCTCGGCTGGCCCGATTTCACCCGCCGCAGGCACGCTGAATCGGATATCACGCTGCTCCACAACAGCTTCCTTCGGACGCGAGTCCAGCCCTGTTGTTTCTGCTTTCGCCTTCAGTCCGGGCAGGTTTTTATACCCCCAAAAGCCCGCTCCCGTGGCCAGCAATAAAATAACAATCCATTTAGTCATGTAGCGTATCTAACAAAATGCCGCATTACACGCAGGTGGCAAAAAATTTTGTCAATAAATTCTGGCCGACATCCGCATGGGCAATCCATATTGACTCGGCAGAAACCGAAAAAATTCATATATTATTGCCGTGCACAAAGGGTTGCGTCCGTTCGAACGGTTTTTCAGGGGTATGCTCCCCTTCCTCCGCCGTCATTTGCAGCGGGCACTCGCTATCCGGGAACGAATCGGCATTAATGAGGAAACCTTCCATCTCATTCTTGCCGGGTTTGTAGGCATCCTCGGCGGGCTGACCAATCTCCTCTTCTATGCCTCCGTCGAATTGGTAATGGCCTGGGCTCTGCACGGGACAGGAGATGTAGCTGACATTGCCGCTCATTTGCCCGAGTGGAAACGAGCCACCATTCCGATCGTTGGAGCATTTTTTGCCGGTTTGATTCTGTTTTGGGGTTTGCGCCTGATCAAAAACCAGGCCCCAAGCAACATCCTGAAAGTGGTCGTCTCCGGAAACGGTAAACTTCCATTGCGAACCGCCCTCGTAAAAGGCCTCTCATCCCTCATCAGCATCGGCACTGGCGCAAGCATCGGGCGCGAAGGTTCGATCGTCCAACTCAGCGCCACTTTTTCTTCCCGCCTCGGAATTCTCGCCAAATGGCCCCCTTATCGCCTGCGCCTCCTGGTCGCATGTGGCGCTGCCGCTGGAATGTCCGCTGCCTACAACGCTCCGGTTGCCGGAAGTATTTTCGCTGCCCAAATCGTTCTTGGAAATTTTTCCATGAACCTTTTCGCTCCCCTTATCGTTGCTTCCGTGGTTTCCACCATGCTCTCCCGCTATTTTTTTGGGATTCGCACCTTCTATGAGGTTCCTCAATTTGATTTTACGAACCTCGCCCAGCTCCCGTGGTTCCTCGTGCTCGGCATTGGCTCAGGCGTTCTCGCCGCCATCTTCCAAAAACTCCTGCACCAGAGTGAATTGTTGTTTCAAAAGCTCAGGCTGCCGCTCTACGGGCGAATGGCTCTGGGCGGTG
>JBQCGE010000634.1:0-6078 GCA_051955955.1 Verrucomicrobiota bacterium | reverse complement strand
GTTATATTGACACACCGAACCAGCGGATCGTGCTCGAGACAGCCGGACAATCGATCACGCCGGAAATTTTAGGGAAGGCGCTGCTTGGGGTGAGTTCCAATAATATTCCGATCCGGCTGGCGGATGTCGCCGAGGTGATTGAAGGGGGTGAACCGAAATTTGGGGATGCGCTGATTAACGGAGTACCCGGGGTGTTGCTCACGCTTTCGAGCCAGGCGGGAGCAAACACGATGCAAGTCACGCTCGACCTGGAACGCGCGCTGGAAGAATTCAAGCCGTTGTTCGCTCAAAAAGGGATCACTCTCTTTCCCCGGCTGCACCGTCCCGCGACATTCATTGAACATTCGATTCATAATGTCACCCATTCGTTGCTCATTGGGGCAATTTTAGTGGCGATTGTGCTGACGCTTTTCCTCGGGCATTGGCGCTCCGCGTTCGTTTCCCTGACGGCCATTCCGCTTTCGCTCCTGAGTGCCATCATCATTCTTGACCGGCTTGGGATCACGCTCAATACGATCACACTTGGGGGGCTGGCGATCGCGATTGGCGAAGTGGTGGATGACGCGATCATCGATGTGGAAAATATTTTTCGCCGGTTGCGTGAAAACCAAACATTGGCGAATCCGCTGCCGGTGATGCGAGTGGTTTTGGAAGCTTCGATGGAGGTGAGAACGGCGGTGGTTTACGCGACTTTCATTGTGGCGTTGGTGTTTGTGCCGGTGATGACGCTGACCGGGTTGCAGGGAAAGTTTTTCTCACCGCTGGCGATCAGTTATGTGCTGGCGATCATGGCATCGTTGCTGGTTGCGCTGACCGTCACGCCGGCACTCTCCTTTCTGCTTTTATCCAGGCCGGGGAGGAGTGTTGCTGAAACTGGTTTGCAGCGGTTTTTAAAGCGGCAATACATTCGGTTTTTGCGCGGAACAGCTTCTTTTTTCTGGATCTCCTTTGGGGTAGCGCTTGCGCTTTGTATTCTTGCGATAATCATGGCGCCCAGACTGAAGAGCGAGTTCCTGCCGGAATTTCGGGAAGGGCATTTTGTGCTGCAAATTTCCACCGCGCCTGGAACATCGATTTCCGAAATGCTGCGGATTGGCGCGACGCTTTCGCACGAATTTTTGTCTTTGCCGCGGATTGCAACCGTTGAGGAGCAAATTGGCCGATCTGAACTGGGGGAAGACACATGGGGGCCGAACCGCGCTGAATTTCACGTGGAACTCAAGCGATCGAATGCCGAGGAACAAGCGCAAACGGAAGAGGGGATCCGGCGAATTTTGAAAGAGATGCCTGGGATTCAATACGAAGTGACCACATTTCTTGGGGACCGCATTGGCGAAAGCATCAGCGGGGAAACGGCTCCGGTGGTGGTGAACTTGTTTGGGGAAGACCTGGATTTATTGGATGAGAAAGGAAGCGAAATCGCCGCCGCCTTGAAATCGGTGAATGGGGCAGGGGAGGTGCAGGAAAAAGCGCCGGGAGGAGCGCCCGTGCTGAATATCAACCTGCGACCGGATCGAGTGGCGGCGCTGGGGTTTAGCCCTGTGGAAGTGCTTGATGCCATTCAGTCCGCGTATCAAGGAAGCGCGGTGACGCAAGTTTATCGGCAAAATCAAATCATTGATGTGGTGGTTATTCTTGAGCCAGCGGTCCGAAATGAAATTGATGAGGTGGGCTCGTATTTGCTGCGGAATTCAAGTGGTGCGCTCTGGCCTTTGCGAGAACTGGCGACCCTCTCGCGAGGGAAGGGGCGTTCCGCAATTCTGCACGAGGGAGGTCGGCGACGGCAGACAATCACTTGCAGTCCCGAGAACCAGGATATTGGTGAGTTCGTGAAGCGGGCGGAAAAAACGATTCGTGAAAAGGTGGCGCTACCTGAAGGTTACTACCTTGAATTCAGCGGGAGTTCCGAACAGGAGAAAACGGCGGCGCGAGAGTTGGCTATCCATTCTGCGCTCGCAGGTGTGGGGATTGTGATTTTTTTAAGAATGGTCCTGCGGACGTGGACCAATACGATGATCGTGTTGTTTAATCTGCCGTTTGCGCTGATCGGCGGAGTGTTCAGTCTTTTTGTTGCGCGATTTTTTGGGGTGGAAATTGGGTTGAGCATGGGGGCGCTGGTTGGGTTTGTGACTTTATTTGGAATCACCACGCGAAATTCGATCATGCTGGTCTCGCACTTCCAACACCTTGTGATATTGGAAAATGCACCTTGGAATTTTGAAACAATGTTGCGCGGGGCGTCCGAGCGACTTATCCCGATTCTGATCACGGCGATTGTGACAGGGTTAGGGCTGTTGCCGCTTGCGCTTGGGAGCGGAGAAGCAGGACGCGAACTGGAAGGCCCAATGGCCATTGTTATTCTGGGCGGCCTGATCAGCTCGACGGTTCTGAATCTGGTAATCCTTCCGGCCGCGGCTTACCGCTTCGCGAGCTGGGGTGGGGTTGAAGACCGGTTATGAAAAATGCCGGGTCCAGAAGAACCCGGCATTTTGTACCTCCCCTTGCCTAAACAGTGGTTCGCTTTCCGAAAAAGAGCGAAATGATGAAGAGGACGAGGAACACGGCGAATAGGATTTTCGCGATTCCAGCGGCCGCTCCGGCGATGCCCGTGAAGCCGAGCAAAGCGGCGATGAGGGCGATTACCAATAATGTGATTGTCCAACTTAACATATTTTTTCCTCCTGTTTTCACCTGCCGAACGGCGGCCGGTGGTTCTAACTGTTCACGATTGAAAGCTAGCCCAGGAGCTTGCGGATTTAATCGGGGCACCCCCCTGATCGGGTGCTCAAGGAAAGTGTTGCCCGCGGTGCGCACCGGGTTCCTTATGGAAAGCTCTGCCAGAGGCTTAGTTGTGAGAGGAGAGCGAGATGTTGAAGTGCGTTTTTCCCGGAGGGTGAATTTCCTTTTTTGCTTTGGAAGGAACTGGGGGAGGAAAAAGGGGATCAAATAAGTTAGAGGTCGAGAATCCCGGAATTTTCCAAAACTGGAACGCTTTGATGGCTCAGGAATTCAGCACGCGGTTTTGCCAGACCACGGGATCCAGGGCTCGGGTGTGTTTTGGGGATTGAACTGGCTTCTGCCTCAACCTCAAGCTCGCCCAATGGGAACGATGGTGCGTAGTCACCTCAACGTTCGTGAAGGTAGAATCTTAACCCGAGATACAAGTTTAGGGCGCTGAAACCTCCCTTGCCTGTGTCGCGGTCATTCAGATCGAACTTATGTTCCCAGGAATATAAATACTGGGTTTCAGCGCTGAAGGTTAAGTTTCGGGCGATGTAATATTCCATTCCGGCCGAAGCTCCAACGGTGGGATAAACGCCTTTAGCATCCACTTTAAGATTTTCGCCAAAGGTTTTCCTGTCGTTGAACTCTGCGTAGGTGACACCTGCGCCGAGGGAAGCAAAAGGTGCCCATTTTCCCTCACCCAGGAGGGTATGCCAGCGGACCTGGGGGAGAATGGCATATGTGGCGTATTCACCCACTGCCTGATCACGCAGGTAGAGGTCGTATTCTGCAAACTGCAAATCGAGCTCCGCTCCAAAATGTTCGCTCCAATCGAAACCGAGGAGGGCTGTGCCTGTCTCGTTCCCGGTGCCACCGAGGGCCGAGGCGACGGGTTCGAGCCGGAACTCGGGGTTCAGTTGGTGGTCGAGCAGAATGGATGAGCCGTACCGAAAACCGGCATAGAAGCGGCCGTGAACCGTATCGCCTGGTTGAATTAACGGATGTTCGTGAGCTTCACGAAAATAGGCGCGAACGCCGAAAAGCAGCAATGGGGTCGAAACATTCACATCCTCATGCCGTCCGTCCACCACCACGTCGCGTGATGGGCTCCAATCATAACGGCCTTCGATATGGAAAGTGATATTGTCCGCAACAAAATACTCGATGCCACCACCGAAAGCGGCTGAAAATAGAGTTTCATCCCCATCCACCGCATGGCCAAAGGCAGGGGGCTTGCGATCATTTAGCTGAATGAAAGTAACCCCGGGGCCCGCAAACAGATAGGGAACCCATCGGCCTTCGCCAAGTGGATATCGCAAGCGGATTTCAGGACGAAAATTCATGATGGACTGCTCAAAAACGTCCCCGAGGAGTGGGTCGTCCAAAACTTCTTCGTAAGCGTCGAATGAGAGTTGCAGACCGATGTAGGAGTTCAGGTTGGCTCCGAGGGAGAGGCCCCACCCATCCTGCACGCCCCAATTCTCATTGAAGGCAGCACTTCTGAGATCGAGATAAGGTCGAAAAAAATTCGTATCCTCGGCCTTGGTGGAGCATAAAAGCGCGGAGCAAACTGCTGCGGTTTTGAGATATCTTCGCATGGCTTTCCCTCTCATAGGGGGAATGAACATGAGTGCATTGAGTAAATAAATAAGGGGGCAGGATGTCAAGCGGACGAGAGGAATAGTGGGTATAGTGGAGAAGGATGCGGGGGGTGGCTTGCGGGGTGGTGTAGAAGGGGGATTGATATGAACTCGACAGCGACCAATTTGGCTAAAAACGAGGGTTTTGCACTCAAACCAAAACCATTGCCGTTGGATAAAACATTGGCATTCAAATTTCGCGGGCTTTTCGGCGTGCTTATTCTCGGTCCCGCATTTTTAATTGTCCTGTTTTCGCAACCCGCGATTCATGAGGGGACCTGGATAAATCTGGCCCTGGATACCCTTGGCTGGGTGTTGTTCTACGGCGGGGTCGCTTTCCGGGTTTGGGCTACGCTCTATGTTGGAGCCCGAAAGCTGAAAACATTGGTTGACCAGGGGCCCTATTCGATCACAAGGAATCCGCTTTATGTTGGCTCTTTGTTAATGGCGCTTGGTTCAGCAATTTTTCTGAAAAGTGTAGTTTTCGCAGCGGCAGTGCTTTTTGTGATGGTGGTTTACACGATGGCGATGGTTCCGACGGAAGAACGAGCACTTCACCGCCAACACCTAGAAAATTACGACGCCTATCGGTCGCGCGTGCCGCGCTATATCCCCAGGCCGAGCCTCTTCACTACGCCGGACATGATTGAAGTAAAAATTGCCGGGGTGCGCCTTGAGGCGAAACGCCTGGCATTGTGGATTTGGGTTCCGCTATTGTGTGCGGTTGTACAACATATGCGAATGCAGCCAAATTGGCCGCATTGGTTTCACTCCATTTAGAATACGGACAAAATGGGTGCCTGGGTTTGCGACAGGAGCTCGATTTTTGAATTTGAGTTTTGCTTTGGTTTTTTCGACGCGGGCAGGTAGAAGGATTGGATGAAGATTTCCACTCGACTTGCTCTTTTACTTGCCTCCTCACTGCTCTGCTCCATTCGGTCATTCGCAGCGCAGGCCGGGTCAAACGAAGGGTTTGTTTCACTCTTCCCGGATGAAGGAAAGCCGAAGGGTTGGCTGGTGAGGGATTGGGCTGATGTTAAAAATCCAGGTCCAGAAGGAGCGGAATGGAAGGTGATTGACGGGGTGCTTCATGGTAGCGAACCGCGCGGGACCTGGCTGGTGAGCGAGAAATTATATTCGGACTTTGTTTTGAAATTTGAATGGAAATTAGGTGAACGCGGGAATAGTGGGTGCGGGTTGCGGTTTCCGGGTTATGGGGATCCCGCTTTCGACGGGTTGGAATTGCAGATGGTCGATCCGAGGTACTATCCGGCCGATATGACAGTAACCAAGAGCGAGCTTTCGAGCAGCTTGTATTTGGCGGTGCAGGGGAAGCCGGAACTGTTCAAACCGATGGATTGGAATACTTACGAGGTGACTTGCAAAGGGCCGAATGTGAAGGTGGTGTTCAACGGAGAGCAGGTTCTCAACATTGATTTGAAATCGATCCACAAAACTCCAAAACGCCATAACGGTCAAGACGCGGTTCCGATGGATGAACGGCCATTGAAAGGCCATATCGGATTTCAGGAATTAAGCCGGGGCGGTGGGCATGTCGAGATTCGTAATGCGCGGATTAAGGAACTTACGGAATAGCGGAGCTTTTGGTGAGTGACATTGCCGAGGCGGCTGTATTCCCGAGGCGTTATTTGAGGAGTTTGTTTGCGCCGGTGATTACTTTATCCCACTGGAACGCGGGGCCGGGATCGGTTTT
>JBQCGE010000633.1:0-3269 GCA_051955955.1 Verrucomicrobiota bacterium | reverse complement strand
ATTAGTTGTTGATGATTTCGAAGATTCGGTGCATCCGGGTCAGCTCAAGGATCTGCTGCACGGGCGGTGTCGGATTCAGCAGGCGCACGGTTCCGTTTCGGTTGCAAGTCGTCTTGTGCAGTGAAATCAATGCCCCTAATCCGCAACTATCCACGAACATGGTTTCCGAAAGGTCGATCTCGATGTTCTTGTGAACTTCATTCATCGCGCCTTTCACCTCATCGCGGAACACCTGGCTGTTCGCCGCCCCGAGTTCCTTTATTCCGCTCACGTTGAGCGTTTCGCCTTGAGCTTGGACTTTCATAATAAATTGATCCATTTCGTCGTAGAAATCCGATTGTTAAATCCTGTTACGAACAAACGCCCGCGCTGTTTCGCGCGTTCGTTTTATTAAATGAAAAGGCCTGTTCTGGAACAATCAGGCCCACTCCTTGATCCTCCGCTTCAATCCTCCCATACCCCATCTAGGGGCGCGGATGATGCCTAATGCGTGATTAACTCTGAATTTTTTGAGCCAGCGAAATGACTGCTTCGATTGGGCGCGCAAGGGGTGAAGGGCTTGCCGCTTCGGAACTCCGTTTCCGCCGCGATTTTGGCGCGTGCCACTCATCATTGGAGAGTGACGACATCAGGAACGAATCCGGCACGATAATATGCGAGCCGCTCTTCCAATTGATCAGAAGCGAACCCCAGGCCAATGATTCGTGAACGTGGGTCAGCGATCCAACAAAAGTGTCTGGTCCGACCCAGCTGTTGCCGATTTCGACTGCCTGGTCGATCACCACCTTGTCCTCAAGAAATGCGAACGGACCCACAACACTGTCGTTTCCGATTCGCACATGATCCCCAATCCAGCACGGCCCTTTAAATCGCACGTTCTTTCCCAGCTTTAATTTTCGTCCAGCCCAAACGCCCGGTGCAATCTCCCGCATCCCGATGCGTTTGCTGGCGGTCACGTGCGGCATCCAGAGCGCCAGTGCTTCAAACCAGTTCGCGTAGCTCGCATAAACCTTATGCTCGGGCAAACCGGGCAGATGGTCCGCCTCGATTACATCTTCGGAATACCAATCCTCCTCGTAAGCTGGCCGGTACCGCTTGCGCGCTTCCGCCGCCGTTAGCTCGCGCACTTCGGGGAATATTTCGAGCGTCACTCCCCAGCGCGTGCCGTTTCCGAGGCTCCGTTGAATGCTCTCCGGGTCTTCCGTGGTGACTAACCGCACTTCCTTCACTCCCCGCGCGGATAGATGTTCAAGCCAATACCCAAGGAACCCCTCACCCAAAAGAGGCAGGCTCGCCACAGGACTTTTTTCGGACAAGATCGTGATCCCGTTGGTTTCGTTGGGGCAGATCAATATTGTCTTCATCATTAACAAGCTCCGCGTCCCATCAATACCGCTGGCACCGTTTTCACCAGGATTTTCATATCCAGCCAGAAGCTTTGGGACTCAATATACTGAACGTCTAGTTGCACCTGTTCAGGGAAATCGATGTTGGCGCGCCCTCCAATTTGCCAGAAGCATGTCAATCCCGGCATTACTTCCAGCCGTCGCCGATCTGCCCAGCTATAAAGCGCCACCTCGCGGGGCACCGGAGGCCGGGGCCCTACAAGCGACATATCCCCCACCAGCACATTGTAAAATTGCGGCAACTCATCCAGCGAAAATTTGCGAAGCCACTTGCCCACCCGTGTCACTCGGGGATCATTCTTCACCTTAAATGTCACTCCCGATCCATGCTCATTCTGCCCAAGCATGCTCCCCAGCTTTTGCTCAGCATCCACGCACATCGAGCGGAATTTCCACATCCGGAACTCGCGCCCCCATTTTCCCACCCGGCGTTGCCCAAAGAATATCGGTCCGCCATCCTCCAATTTGATGGCTGCCGCGATCAGCGCAAAGAGTGGCATCAGCACCAAAAGGGCGCAAAAGCTCGTAACGATATCCGACAAGCGCTTGATAAATATTGCGCTGAAAACCACCCATCTCCACGACACTCGCTTAATCTTTGAGTAAGTGTTCAGTTTCCATCGTCCCCAGGGCGATTGCACCGCCTCGAATCGTTGGAGCAAAAGTGCGTTGATTTCGTGCTCGCTCATATGCCTATTTTAAAATCCTTTCCGATAAAATTGGTAAGCCGTTCAACCTCTGATTCTGGAATAGGGCTTTCCAGAATTTCATCCGCCCAGCGCATCTGAGGCGCCACAAATCGCTCAAACATTGGCCAGGTAAACTGCTCCCATTGCATTCTCGCCTCGCTGGCCGTCCGTCCTCGTTCTCTCACATCCCGCTCCACTCTTTTTTGAGATGCCCATCGGGAGGAACTCTTCACAAAAATTTTGTATTCGAACAACGCCCGCACCGCTGCTCTTCGAAACAGCCACAGCCCCTCCACGATCACGATTGGCTTCGCTTTAACTTTCAGTTCCAAATTCCGCCTTCCATGCGTTGTAAAATCATACTCCGGTTTGATCGTCTCTCCTCCGCGCTCAATCTCCCCCAACACCGTTTCCACCCGTTCCCAATCAATGGCTCGCGGATGATCAAAGTTCACTTGCATCCGACGCGCCGGACTCAGATGCGTTCTATCACGGTAAAAATCATCCAATGAAATGCTCAGAACTTCCGGCCCCAATGCTTCCGCCAATCGGCTCGCAAGCCAGGTTTTCCCGGCGCAACTTCCCCCTGCTATCCCGATGAGTTTCGGCAATTGCGCTGCCATATTTTTATTGTGGTGGGTATCCCAGGCAGTGAATCAATCCCGCTCTTGCCCGAACCCTCCCCGCGTTAAGACAGGGTAGTTTATGGGCGGTTTGTCACAATAAGGGAGGGGCACTTTATCGGAAGCAGCATTTCCCCCCTGCTCATATCGGGGTTCTTGTGGCGCAAAAAAGATTCACCGAATCGTGCGTAATCAACGGAAGCACAACAACTTAAGGAAATTCCCTGATCCATCAGGGTCAATCGGCCCTGTTTATGTTACTTGCCCGTGTTATTATGAGGCCGAAAGGGCTGATTCAAGTAATCGCTGGGCACTTGGCGTTAACGTTATCTTTCCTGCCAGTTCCCTTCCTTTCTTCGACATTTTGCTCCAGCTTTTCCGAAGCGCGTTCACCACCTTTTCTTCCGTTGTTTTAGCCATCAGCTCATCCAACTGATGCTCCAGGAAAAGCAGGCAAAGTGCATCTTCCAATGTTTGCGCATCCTCATTCCGGGCAGTTTTCAGGTTTAGCTCCTCTACAGCCTTGATCTTTGCCTCACCTTAGCCGCCCT
>JBQCGE010000632.1:0-2927 GCA_051955955.1 Verrucomicrobiota bacterium | reverse complement strand
GGCCAATCAACCGTGGCATCCTTGCAGATATCTCGGCTTTGACCCGTGGTGAACTCGCCGGGATCAAGGAGTTGGACAGCATCATCCAAAAAATCTCACTCACACCCGAACCGAAACCGCTTGAGAAACGCATTCGCATCTGGAGCAGCCCGTACTGGGGCGGAGTGATCCTGGTGCTCCTCACCACCTACTGGATCGGTCGCAAAGTGGCTGGAATGCTTTAACGCAAGAGCTCCTCTCATTCGGCTGATTTTCTCACGAATTTAGTAAAAGCAAACTGATTCCTGAAATTCTCTTCGGAAGAAGCGCAATCCCAATCCGTATTACCCCTGAACGCCTCCGCTCCAATGACGGAGTGGAAAACAGGCCGCTCGTTGCTTTGAAAATGCCCCTTCGGAACGGGATATTTCTTGTATCAAGAAGGGAGATAGTATGGCAAAGAGTGAAACGATTTTAATTGCCACGGGAGATCAAGAAAAAGGGGCGACCATCCGACGAGTACTGCGCGAAGGCCATTTGTTGAATCCAATTTTGGTGGCGGATGATCCGGAAGGTGCCCGGAAGATGATGCTTCAGGACAGTTCGATTACAATCGTGATGATTGAACTGGAAGAAAAGTGGAGCTGGGATTTTTTGATGTGGGTGGAAACCCAGAGGATCGAGTGCAGAAGGATTGGGTTAATCGCTCAGGACCACGACGCGTTAATCGACAAAGCTTATTCCGCAGGTATTTCTACATGCCTCAAAGTACCTTTCAAATTTTCGGAATTTCTTGAAAAAAGCCGACTTTTGAACTGGCATTACTACATCGTGCCGCGGGAAGAATCGTCGGAATAAAAAATTTCTGATCAATAAGGAACAGTTTCCTGCAAGCGTTGCAAATCCCGGTCGTTTTTAGAACTTGGCACGGTGTCATCGACATTGGCGGGATTTTTCGTGTAACGATCTTTCAAAATTTTTGACCCGTCTGGAATCCAATGGTCTTTCCACCGCCACATTTCAGCATGGCCGTCCGCGAAGGAGAGAGCGCTGCCGTTCGCATGGCGGCTGGCCGGAAGATTCCAATGAAGCATCACCCGGGTGTGGAGCGGTTGAATGCCGATTGCCCCGTTCTGGATGCTGTATTCATCCTCGTCCAAAAAAACGGAAGCCTTTACCGGTGCCGGGTCGGTAAGCTGGGCATAATTCTTCACCACCTTGAGCATCATTGCATTCTCATGCGCCAGGCCGGTGCTCATGGAGAAACTTCTCGCTCTTGGAATTGATTTTCGTGTGACGGTGGAACGGTCAGCGGGGCACTTGTAAATGGCGGTGGATTGGTTGTATTTGAAAAGCTTGCCTTTCTCAATGTTGAGAGAGTTCGTGTCGAGTTTCGCATTCCCCACCACCCAGGAATCATCGCTTGCTTCCTCGCCGGTGACACCCTTTACGCCATTCGGGGCGAGTCGACCATCGTTATCGTCGGCGTACATGATCCAGCACAAGTCGAGTTGCTTGAGATTATTCATGCAGCTTACCTGTTGCCCCTTCACTTTGGCTTTGGAAAGCGCGGGAAGCAGCAGGCTGGCGAGGATTGCAATAATCGCAATCACAACCAACAGTTCAATCAGCGTAAACGCCCTGTTTCGAATTGGTTGTGCGGATTTTTTCATGAGTGGACCTTATCGCGGTCCGACCCATGATTCAGTTTTGCAAGGTCCCCGACAAGTGGACGTTTGAGCGCACAGCCATTTTCGGGGTTACTGTCGTTCGTATTCCCCTTTACCGACTCGCTTTAACACGGTGAACCCGGCATTTTTCGCATCAGAAAATGAAAGTGGTTTCAATTTGGTGGGGGAGTTCACAAGTGAAATGACCTTCCGCACCGGTTTTCGGCAAAGGGGGCATTTCTCCAGCGGGGGACGACTCGCGGGGCGGCGCAGGGCAAATTTGCCTCCACACACTTTGCAATCACCTTCGCAGAGTTCGTACTCATAAATGGGCATGATTCAAGGTTAATTGGGAATGTGCCGATATTCAATTTGAGTTTGGCTCAATTCCTGCACAGAGCCCATCGGAGCATCGTTTGATGAAATTTGCGAACAACAGCATCACCTGGTTTGACCTGCTACTGGCTGGCCTTGTCATTTTTGGAATTTTACGCGGGCGGAAGCGTGGCATGTCCGAGGAATTGCTCGATGTCTGCCAATGGCTGGCCATCGTGGTGGTGGGTGCCATTGTTTACAAACCTTTTGGCGCCCTGATCACCCAACTCTCGGGAATGAGCGTTTTTTACGGGTATGTGGTCGCTTACGGTTTTTCGGCGGTGATGATCAAGTTTTGCTTCACCGGGGTCAAACGAGCTGTTGGTGAAAAGCTGGTCCAATCTGACGCCTTTGGCCGTTTTGAGTATTACATGGGAATGTTCGCAGGCGCCCTTCGTTATCTTTGTATCCTGATTTTCGCAATGTCGTTCCTCCATGCCGTCTATATTTCCGATGGTGAACGAGCTGCCACGGCGAAAATGCAGCAGGATAATTTCGGGTCCATTTCCTTCCCAACTATCGGCTCGCTCCAACAAACCGTTTTTTACGAATCACCGTCGGGTAAATTCCTTCGCACTTATCTGCGTGAGCAACTGATGCAACCGGCTGATTCCCACACCGCAAAGAGGGATACCCTGGCCAAGTGGCGTCAACGCACGGTTGATGAAGCAATGAAGTAGCGTAAACTGCCTGCCGATGGGCGGCTTTATTACGCCAGCTATACTTGACCAGATTCGCGCTGCCAGCGACATCGTGGATATTATTTCCGCGGTGGTTCCGCTCAAAAAGGCCGGCGCGAGTTTCGTTGCCCTCTGCCCATTTCATCGCGAGAGAACACCCAGTTTTCATGTCAACGCGCGCAAACAGACCTTTCACTGCTTCGGCTGCGGCAAAGGTGGGGAT
>JBQCGE010000631.1:0-3274 GCA_051955955.1 Verrucomicrobiota bacterium | reverse complement strand
AGATCGAGAGAAATTTTGCCATCGGCCGCCAACATCGTGGCGAGAAGGGCGGTGATTGATTTGGTGCAGGAACCAATGTGGAATTTGTCGTTGAGGGTGACTTGGGCATCCTCTCCGATTTTCCGGACGCCGACCGCGCCCGCAGCGATGATTTGATCGCTTGAGACGACAGCGGCTGCAAGGGCGGGGAGTTTAAATTGTTTGAGATATGGCTCGAGAAAAGAGTCGAGAGAAGCCATTTCGTTGGTCTTTGGCGCGGTCCACTCGATATTGGCCGCAAGCATCGAGAGTTGGAGAAAAATTGTGTTCTGAGGGAAAAGGCCTGGAAAATGAGGTGAAGTTGAATTCAACACAGTGGTCTTCGTAACGTCAGGGCATCCCTCTCCCTGGCCCTCTCCCTTAAAAAGGGCGAGGGGATGGGAGCTTTCGACCGGATTTGTCGTGCAGCATTGGATGATCGCGGGGTTGGAGGGAGGCATCGCCGCGAGAAGGCTCAAGGTTGAACTCGCGAGGCAAATTCCGGCGAGTGTTTTAAGAAACGATTTCATTGATTCGCTTTCCCGCAATGCCAGTGAGGCGGACGTCGAGTCCCTGGAATTTCACAAAGAGGCGGGTGTGTTCGATGCCCATCAGGTAGAGCATGGTGGCGTGGAGGTCGTGAACATCGACCGGATTTTCGATGGCGGAATAGCCGAACTCATCGGTGGCGCCAAAAACAAAGCCGGGTTTCACGCCGGCACCCGCGAGCCAGATGCTGAAACCGGCGTTATGATGATCGCGCCCGTCGCCGCCCTGGCTCATGGGGGTGCGCCCGAATTCGCCCGCCCAAACGATCAAGGTTTCGTCGAGCATACCGCGCTGCTTGAGGTCAGTGACGAGTGCCATGCAGGCGCGGTCAATTTCCTCGGCCTTGAATTTGATGCCTTCCTTGATGCCGCCGTGGTGGTCCCAATCCTTATGATAAAGCTGGATGAAGCGGACGCCACGTTCGGCGAGTCGGCGAGCGAGGAGACAATTTGAAGCAAAGGAGCCATCGCCCGGTTGACAGCCGTACAGCTCGAGGGTGCGTTGCGGTTCACTGTTGATATCCATCAGTTCCGGGACGCTTGCCTGCATCTTGAAGGCCATTTCGTATTGGGCGATGCGGGTCGAAATTTCGGGATCATCAACGATGGTGTCGTATTTGGCATTGATGGCGTTAATGGCATTCACGACGTCGTGCTGCTGATCGCGAGTGACGCCTTTGGGAGTGCCGAGATAGAGAACGGGATCGCCTTTGCCGCGGAGATGAACGCCCTGGAATTTGCTGGGAAGAAGGCCTGAAGACCATTGGCGGGCAGCAATGGGTTGGTTTTGTCCACCGCGCCCAAGGGAGGTGAGAACCACAAATCCAGGGAGGTCCTGGGATTCTGTTCCGAGCCCGTAGACGGCCCATGAACCCATGCTGGGCCGCCCCGCGATTTGCGAGCCGGTGTTCATGAACATGTGGGCGGGATCGTGGTTGATCGCCTCGGTAGTCATGGAGCGAACCAGGCAGATTTCATCCATGATCGAGCCGATGTGGGGGAAGAGTTCGCAGATTTCGGTTTGGTTCTTGCCGAACTTTGCGAATTTATATTGAGGGGCGAAACAGAGAAGCTTCTGACCCTGCAACTGCGCGATCTGTTTGCCGCGCGTAATGGATTCAGGGAAAGGTTGGCCGTTCATCTCGCCGAGCTTTGGCTTCGGATCGAAGGTTTCGAGATGCGAAGGACCTCCTGCCATGGTGAGCCAGATGACGCGTTTGGCGCGTTGGGGGTAGTGGAAGGGATTCACCACGCCGAGACTTTTTTGGGAGCTGGCTGAAGCGGCGGAGAGGAGGACCGGGTTGAGCAACGAGGCGAGCGCAAGTTTGCCTACTCCATGAGCGGCACGGCCAAGGAATGCGCGGCGGGTTTGATGTTGCTGAAACGCCTGGTGGATTTCGTGAAGGGGATTCATGTTGTCAAAGTGGTTTGGTTGCGGCGTCTTAATGGTCACGAACGAGTGATCATTTCGTGGAGGTTGAAAATCACTCGGGCCACATCAGTCCACGCCGCCAATTCAGCGGGGTCGGCGGAGCTTGCGACGGGTGCGAACCCGGTGGCGAGCAGTGCTTTGCCCGAGTCCGGATCGGCGCGGTATTCGCGCAGGTGTTTATTGAGCAGTTCACGCGCTGTTTCGACTTCATCGGGGCGAGGTGCGCGTTGCAATGCCTGACGCCATGCCCAGGCAATTCGATCTTCGGTGGAGGATTTGCAATTTTCAAGAATGTGCGAGGCAAAGACGCGCGAGGCTTCGACATAAGTGGGGTCATTGAGGAGCACGAGCGCTTGTTGCGGGATATTGGAGCGGTTGCGCTCGGCGGCGCATTCCTCGCGGGTGGGTGCGTCGAATGCGAGCAGGCTGGGGTGGAGATAAGAGCGTTGCCACCATGTGTACAAGCCGCGGCGATATTGGGCGGAGCCGTGGCTGGCGTCGTAGGAACGCACTGGGAAGTTCAGGTTTTCCCAATACCCATCGGGTTGGTACGGCTTGACGCTGGGGCCGCCGATGGTGAGATCGAGCAGGCCGGCGACCGCGAGTGCGTTGTCGCGAACCAGTTCGGCATCAAGCCGCCAGCGGGATTGGGAAGCGAGCTCGCGATTGTAGGGGTCGTGAGCGCGGAGTTCAGGGGATTGGACTGAGGTTTGCTTGTAGGTGTCACTGGAAGCAATGAGGCGCACCATGTGTTTGAAATCCCAGCCGCTGTCCATGAATTCGCAAGCGAGCCAGTCGAGGAGCGGTTGGTTTACGGGCGGTTCACCCTGTGCGCCGAAGTCGTCCAGGACTTTGGAAAGGCCCATGCCGAAGAATTGCTTCCAGAGACGATTCATGACCACGCGGGCGGTGAGTGGATTCTCGCGGGAGATGAGGAAATTCGCGAGGTCGAGCCGGGTCAGGTTCGTTTTCTGCTGCTGCTCGTTAACGAGATAACCGGGAAGGGCGGGTTGGACGATGTCGCCGGTTTCGACGAGGAAATTGCCGCGCGGGAGAATCCGGACGGTGCGCGGTTTGTCGGAAATCGAGACGAGGCAACGGGGGATGCTGGCTTCCAGTTCGGACTTTGTTTTTTTTGCATCGGCCAATGCATTGCGAATATCGGCCAGGGCTGGCGTGGTCGATTTGAACGCAGCGAAAAGCTTATCACTTTTTTCTGGCTGGGCCGAGGCGAACTCTTCGATCAATTCGCGGGTGGGCGCTGTGCCGGGCGGTT
>JBQCGE010000630.1:0-2661 GCA_051955955.1 Verrucomicrobiota bacterium | reverse complement strand
GAGCGGACTATCCATCGACCAGGAGTTGAGACATTATTTTCAATCCCGAACGGATACGCGCACCCGCTTTGGCTCACTTGAATTCGGGGTTGGGGTGACTGACCGGGCGGATCCATGGACCCGCATGACCTACGCCGGACCCAACAAGCCCATCGCGCCGATTTCTGATCCCTACCAGATGTATCAAAAGCTCTACGGCCAGATGAAAGACCGGGAGAGCTTGCAAAGTGTGCTGGATACGGTGCAGTCCGACTTGAAGATAGTCCAGGGGATTATCAGCCCGGAGGATCGCAAGCTTTTGGATGAACACCAGGCGCTCGTGCGACAGATGGAAACCGAAATTGCCGAAGCGAGCCAGCAAAAGCTCCGTGCCAATCCCCCTTCTTTTGAAGAAGGCATCGCCGACCAGAACGATAACGTGCCCCGCTTGAGCCGGATGCAAGTGGACCTGCTGGTGAACAGTTTCGTCAATGACATGGCCCGGGTCGCGACATTGCAATACACGAAATCGGTTGGCCAGGCGCGTATGAATTGGCTCGATATTTCCGACCCGCACCACACGCTTTCTCACGAGCCGGACAAAAACCTCGACGCGGTTAAAAAACTGACTCGCATTAACCAATGGTTCGCTGGAGAATTGGCTTACTTGATTGAAAAGCTTGCCACCACTCCCGAACCGGGCGATTCCGGAACGTTATTGGATAACACGCTCGTCATTTGGACGAATGAATTGGGTAAAGGAAATTCCCATACACTCGAAAACATTCCATTTCTGATGATCGGGGGCGGTTTCGGCTTTAAGATGGGCCGATCATTGAACATGGGCGGGGTGCCGCATAATCGCTTGTTCCTTTCCCTCGCCCACGCGGTCGGACACCAAATTGAGACATTTGGCAAACCAGAGCTTTGCCATGGTGGACCGCTTTCGCTGAGCTAATGACTGTTTGTCGCTGGAGAAAAATTTTGCCGCTTACTCGCGAAAGGCAAAGGTCCCCTCCTCCACCGACCAGTCGTTCCCAAAAAAGCCAACGGCGCGAACTCCTTTCGTTCCATCGTGCAGGGAATCCGCGCCGATAACCGTGCAATCCGGAAACGCCACCCCGGAAACAAAGTATGGAATTCGATCGGTCAATTTTAACCCGCTCAGCCCTGTCCCACTCACGACTGCAACCATAGCCCGATCGCTGTTTGGCCTTGGCAGCGCAAAAAGGCAAGCCAGGTCATCGCCCTTGAATTCGTGTCTACCAACTCTTACTCGCTCACGTGACACTTCGACTGGGCTGTGCGGCAGGAGCACTTTCCAGCAGGAATTGTTTTCCGCGTTTCCGTAAAGGATAACACCGCGATTCTGATCCTGGTCTGGGTTGAACTCAGAGTCCGTAAACACATCGACAGCGCCATTACCGCGATACCACCATTGCTCCGCATCATAACGAGCCCTGGCGGCGGCCCATGCATTCTCCTCCGGCGTCCCATGCGTCCCATACACAAACACCATTCGGTTTTGAAAGGCTTCCTTGAATGGACCGTTACGGTGTGGACCTTTCATCGTTGGCCCAGGCTCGTCCGCGACGGACCATTTTCCAGAAACGCGGGAGAGAATGAGTTTGGTTGAAGTAACGTCAAAGTGCAGTTTTTCACCATCCAGTTCAAGGCTGTCGAGCTTGGCAATCCCGGCTTTTCCCAAATCAATGGCCATTAAGTTTATGTTTTCAGTTTGCCCATGAAGCTTCTTATTAGCGGCATCGTAATGCAGGCTGAAGGAACTGCGTGCGAGGAACTCCCGTTGTTGAAGAATCCGGGCCCAATGATCCCTTGAAGAAATGCCAGGGTTTGCGGTCGAAAATTGAAGATCAGCCAGCGCGCGATCCTCGGGGATTTGGTGGTGCGCGAACATGTCGAAAATCGGCGGCCAATCGACACATTGATTGCCCCACCAATGGCCCGCGCCGGGTTGTTCGTGGTAGATAAAATCGTGGTGGAATTCGCTGAGCACTTCTCGCATCTTGCGCGCTTCACTCACCGGCACATTATCATCGGCATCGCCATGGAGAATATAAATGCCGTGGTGCAGGTAGTTGCTCGCGAGGCTTAAAGTATCGCTGGGGGAACTTGCGCGGCGCAAAATTTTCTCGATCTCATTCGTAGGCTCAGCACGGCTTGCGCCGGCATAGGAAACAAAGCTGATCCATCCTGCGCTCGGGGCAATCGCGGCGAAACGGTCCGGAAAAGTCACGCCCAGTTGCCAGGTGCCATGCCCTCCCATTGAATGTCCGGTGAGATAAGTTTTGTGCGGGTCGGTCTTAAAGGTTTCAAGTGCGAGGTCGAGAACCTCCAGCGCATCCATCCGCCCCCAGTCTTCCCAATCAAAACCATACGGACGGCGGTTGGTCGGAGCTACCAGGACTCCCCATGTTTTCGGAAGATACGCTTGCGCTTGCCCAATAGCTTCGACGGAAGCGCCATGCGTGGAGAGAAATAGCGAGCGCGCGGAAGCGCCGACTGGGCTTGGGTCAGCCGGTGTAACTCCGAAATATTGCAAACTGCCATCAATGGCACTGAAGAACGTTTTTTTGAATTGTTCGTTTCGTTCCCGAACCCTCAGCTCTAATTTCGCCTCCGTACGGATTTTTCCTCCGTTGTCCACTAGCTTCAGTGCTA
>JBQCGE010000629.1:0-6327 GCA_051955955.1 Verrucomicrobiota bacterium | reverse complement strand
GAGGAAAATGCAACTCTCCGCGAGCAGGGCAAACCGCAATTGCCCATGCTTCCATTGCTATCGCTCGGCACCGGCATTAACACCGGCTTTGCAACGGTCGGTTTGATGGGATCGGATGCTACCGTGCTGAACTACACGGTCTTTGGCCGTGAAGTGAACCTGGCGAGCCGTCTCGAAGGCGCATCTGGGCGGGGCCGTATCTTTATTGGCGAAGCCACCTACGAGGAGTTGAAGGTGAGCGACCCGGAACTCGCTGCGAGGTGTGTGAAGCAAAATCCGATCACCCCAAAGGGCTTTCGCCAACCGATCGCCATTTTCGAAGTTCCGTGGAAGGAAGTTCCACAACCCACTCAATCCTCCCAGCCACCTGCTGAATCTCCACTGATCAAGCCTGCTTCCGCTTAGGTCGTTTTAATTGCCTCCGCCGCTCGAAAAAAGTTTCATCCAGCGATATACTGGATGCACGGAGTGATGGCTGTGCGTCGAATTCTCAGGAGGAGCCTTGTAACCATTGCGATTTTGTTGCTGCTGCTTGTTGTGGCAGGGCTGACTTATCGTTATTGGATGGGCGCTGCTCTGCGTCCGGTCGCTTCGAGGTTTGGCGTCCATTTTGAGAAATATGAGCGCTTGGAAGATGGCCGTTTTGCTTTGAGCGGAATTGTCCGGAGCAACGCGCTTTTTGATCTGCGCATCAGCCGCGTGGAAGGTTTTTTTCCCGACGTTTGGTATAGCAAAATCAAAAAACCCGGCACGAACTCCACCACCCCATTCGTTTTGATCAATGGATGGAAGCTGGTGGTGCATACGAACCAGTTGCAGGGAACAGGCACCCCCGCCAGCGCGACAAATCGCACGGCTTACGATTGGTTCAAACTGGCGGAAGGTTATCTGAACCAGGTGAAGCAGTGGCTGCCCAGCGCAACTCTCCTGAATGGTTCTGTCGATTATGGCGGGAAAATCTTCAGCTTCGCGCAAATTACATGGAAGGAAAACAACCTCGATGCCAGTGGCATCTGGCCGGTCACCTTCGTGCCATTTGAATTGAAAGCGCGGCTCGGCAATGGGAAACCGTATCAAATTTATTACACAATGCCGCCGCTCGACCTCGGGGTGAAACTCCAGTTTTGGGAAACGAATTCACTGCTCGCGCTCAAACTCTCCGGTTCCTACAAGCAAACCACCATCTCTGGCAATGCGGAGCTTCCTCGTGATTCAAACCTGCCACTGCGTGCAACTCTCTCCGCGCCGGAGTTTCATCTCCCAGCCAAATACCTAAAGCTGCAAGGGTATAACGAATTCACCGGAAGCCTCCTGGCGAAGTGGCGTACGAATCAATTTACAGTCGATCTGAAGGGGCACGCCGATCCATTCGGCGGAACCCAGTTGCCTCCTGCTGATATTCAACTCACGGCAAAAGGAGATACCAATCGGTTCACGGTTGAGAAAGCGCTTAGCACCGCGCCGGGAATTGAGTTGTCGATCTCGGAACCATTTGAGGCGGACTACAAAGGTGAACTCTTGAGTGAAAATTGTATTGTTTCCCTGAATGTGGACCTCGATAAGCTTCCCTGGCTGAAGCTCAAAGGCCATGTGGAAGGTAAAATTACTCTTCAGCGCGGCAATAAATTTCCTGTTGCTCAGTTTCAAGTACACGGAGCCGATTTGGCGGGTTACAAGGTCGAAGTTCAGCAGGCGAATCTTTCCGGCACTTTGGATTGGCCGCGCCTTCAAAGCATTCAGGCCAGGTTTGTTTTTCCCACGAATGCCTTCCTCACTCTTACCGGTGGGGTTGATCTCGCTACGCGCGAATTGAGTCCCAGTGCCGTTGAATGGAGTGGAAAATTTGGGGCGGCTCTTTTGCCAGCGGGAATCGATTACGGTTCCAGCTCAGGAAGAATTCGAGTTTCAGGTCCAGTCACCAATTTGCATCACTCAGCCGAAATTCAACTCCGGAATTTGCAGACATCCCAAACTCGTCCCATGAATTTGCTCGCAACGTGGGAAGGGCAGCAGTTGGACCTGGACCAGTTCCAGTTTCGTGCGGCAGCGGGTCCAGCCCTTCTCTCTGCAAGGGGCGGTGGCAACCTTCGAAATGGGAAGACCAACTTCATTTTTCGCGAACTGACGCTCGGCAAAGGTGATCAAACCTACCTTTCTCTCGCGCAGCCGTTTCAACTCTCAGTTTCGGGCGGCCAATACTCAAACCAGGTCCTCCGCCTGATTGAATTGAAACCGCTCATCTGGCGCGGGGAAGGAAAGCAGTTGTCCATCGCGGGTAATTTCGCCTGGCCGAAGCAAGGTCAGATCGATTTTGCCGCTACAAACATTAATCCCGAGCTGTTCCAATATTTCGTTCAAAGATCATTGCGAGGCTTGGAACTGCCGCGGTTCTCCGGAAACTTTCATTGGGATGAAAGTCCACTCTACGGCTCGCTTCGCGGCGCATTATCTTTTGATCAGCAGATTCTGAATCGTGTTTTTGCCCAGGCCACACTGGAATTGGATCAATCGGGTTTAAGCTTAAGCGATTTCGAAGTGCAAAATACGAACGGTGTGATTGCCCGGGCTCACGGCTTTTTACCGGTTTCAATCCGCCCTGCCGACCCTGCCAACCGGGTGCGCCTCTCTGGAAAGGACACTATCGACTTCAAGGCGGAGAGCGCACCGGGACAAGTGTTTTGGGACCGATTGACGAATTATACTAATTTACAGCTTACGAATGCAGCTATCGCTCTCGAATTACATGGCTCAATCACCAATCCCACAGGTTCACTGAACTTCACCGCAGCCTCACTTAAGCCTCTTAATATTGAACGCCCAGTTCCGCCGCTTGGAGCAGTGCAGGTGATTGTGGCGTTGAACGAACAGCGCTTAACGTTAACACGGGCCAGTGTCGAAGTGGCTTCCCAGCCAATCAACGTTTCCGGTCAGGTGCAACTCGGGTCAAATTTTTGGAGCTTGAGCCGCAGCGAAATCCTTCCCTATTTCGAAACCAATGCCGCTTTCAACATCCGCGCCCCCGAGATAAAGGTCGCGCCACTGGCTCCCTACATCTCCCGTTTTCTCGCTCCTTCGGGGATCGTGAAAATTGATGCTGGTTACGGCCCTGGCCGGAATTTGAGCGGCGGCCTTTCCATTGTGGATGTGGAAACACGACCCATCCCCAAAATTGGGGTGATTCAAAACATCGGAGCGCAAATCAAACTGCAAGGTCAAATGATTCACCTCGCGGATCTGCAGGGTCTGATTGGTGGTGAAGCGCTGCGCATGGCTGGTGATGTGAATATTGCCAGCTCGAATTTGAATCGCGGTTATCCTCTGGTGAATCTCACCATCCAGGGAAACAACATTCCGCTCGCGCGCAACCCGGATATTATTCTTCGCAGCGACCTCGATCTTACTGTTCGAAACGGAACGAATATGATCCCGGTCATCGCGGGTGCCGCTCATTTGCGGGATAGCTTTTTGTTGCGCGACATTCAAACCCTTGCTCCTGGACGAGTCACGAAACCAAGCAGGCGTCCCCCGTATTTCAGTATCGAACAGGAACCGGTTGATAACTGGCTGCTCAACGTCCGTGTGCGGGGTGACAATTTCCTGCGGGTTCGCAGTCCATTTTTTCAGGGACAGGTTTCGCTCGCGATGAACGTAAGCGGCACGATGCGCGAACCGCTCGCAGTGGGCGAAGCAACAATCAGCTCGGGCCGTATCATTTTCCCTTTCGCCCCGCTTGAGGTGAAACAGGCAATCGTTTCACTGACGAGCGAAGATCCATACCGCCCGAGAATTTTCGCCATCGCGACCGGACGCGTTTTCGGATACGACATTCGAATGCAGGCTGAAGGGCCAGCAGATGAGCCAAATATTCAATTCTCCAGTGTGCCGGCCCTTACATCCGAGCAAATCGTTTTAATGCTGACCACGGGCCAGATTCCCCGGAGCGACTTTGGATTCACCAACCAGGAAAAGGCAAGCAAGCTGGCTTTCTTCCTCGGGAAAAGCCTCCTCTCCAAATTGAATCCGGGCAAACCCGCACAGGAGCGGTTGGTCATACGTTCCGGCGAGGACATTTCGGAGCAGGGGAGGCAGACCTATTCCGTCGAATATAAACTCAATGATCGATGGAGCTTAATTGGGGAGTACGACCGGTTTGGCGCATTGAACGCGGATGTAAAATGGAAACTATTTTCCAAGTAAAAACAAATTGAAATGAGAAGGGGGATCAAGCTCATCATTGCGATTCTTTGGTTTGCGTTCGCATTTGCTCTTTTCGCTTCGGAACCCGACCCGCCCAAAGTGGAGGAGGCCAAGTTGTCCGTGCACGGATACGGCCTCTTTGGAAATCGCGAGTTGAAGGCGCTGCTGAAATCGCTCCAAATTCCTGGCGAGAAACTGGAATTCTTCAAACCAAACTACATCGAAGACGCCGTCCTGGTTCTTTTTTCCAAGTTGCAGCGGGATGGTTATCTGTACCCACACATCATCGTGAAAGCAACGACAGAAAAGGGCGAGGTGAAAGCGTTCTCGTGGGATCAGCCATTGGGCGAGCCGGTGCCTCGCGAAATGCTCGCGCACAAACTGGATTTTATTATCGATCCCGGTGTTCTGTTTTATTACGAAAATATCAACTTCGATGGGGTCCATGCCCTCACATTGGAGCAGGCCGCCCACTTTTTTATCGAGACGGATGCTATCATCAAACTAAAGCATAACCGCATTTTTTCTCCCGATCGCCTGCGCGCCTCCATTAAAAATCTTGAGGAAGCGCTCGAAAGAAAGGGCTACGAAAGCGCGGTGGTTACACGGACCAACCTCGTCATTAACACAAACACCGGCGTTGTGCTGCTCGATGTCTTCGTTGATGAAGGGCTGCAATCGATGGTTCGCACAATTCGCCGACAGGTCGATCAAGTCCCACCAAGCGAACCGATTCAGACCAATATCGTTTACAACCAGATCTGGCTTCAGGATTTCGTGCTGGAACTCAAGCGGGAGTATTACAAGCAGGGCTACGCCGATGTGACGGTCGATGTAACTCAGGAAGGCCGCCAGACGTTGCACGACAAAATCTACCTCGATTTGCTCGCCAAAGTCACCACCGGCAAACAGGTTGTGGTCGGTGACGTGGAATTTCACGGCGAAAGGCAAACTAAGGAGTCCATGCTCCGCCAGCGGGTTAATCTTCATTCGGGCGACCTGCTCAACCCGGTTAAGGCCGAGGAGGGACGTTATAAACTGGCGCGACTCGGAATTTTCGACACGGTTGAGCTTCGCTACGAGCAGCAGGACGACGGCACTCGCGATATCATTTATGACCTGCACGAAGGAAAGACTTTCACCTTCAGTTTGCTCGCGGGCTACGGAAGCTATGAGCGCCTGCGAGGCGGGTTTGAACTGGAGCAATACAACTTATGGGGGCTCGGTCATCAGACACGCTTGCGCGCAATGCAATCGTTCAAAGCATCCCAGGCGGAATACACCTACACCATTCCGCAAATTCTAGGGAAGGATTTTGATGTCTTCGCCACCGCTTCTGGGTTGCGGCGCGAGGAAATTTCCTTCACACGCGAAGAATTCGGCGGCGGCGCGGGGATCAGTCGGCATTTCCGCGAAATTTCGAGTGACGTGAGCGTTCGTTACAACTATCAGGTTTTGAACGCGACGCGTTTGGAGGTTCTGCCGGCTTACGGGCTCCAAAGCGCGAATGTCGGCAGTTTCATTTTCGATTTGCGCCATGACCGACGGGATAATCCGCTTACTCCGCGTGCAGGCTACAAAATCTTTTCCAACCTGGAGATTGCTTCGGAGGCGCTTGCGGGCGAAGTCGATTACCAGCGGTTCGAAATGAGTGCTTCGTACCATTTGCCAATAGGGCGTCTGCACTGGCTTCATTTCGGCTTCAGTCATGGTTTCGTCACTACTGGCTCAGGACCGGCGAAGGATTTGCCATTTAACAAGCGATTTTTTCCTGGCGGCGACAACTCAATTCGTGGCTACCAGTTCGGCGAAGCGGCCCCCCGCGATGACGATGGAAATTTGGTTGGCGGGGAGAGCTACATGCTCGGGAATATTGAGTTTGAGCAGGGAATCACGCGAAGTCTTTCATTCGTGCTGTTTGCGGATGCCCTTGGGAACGCCCGAGGGATTGAGAATTACCCCTTTAACGAGGGGCTTTACTCCGTCGGTGGTGGACTACGCTGGAAAACGTTGATCGGTCCCGCGCGGCTGGAGTATGGCTATAACCTTCACCGCCGGGAGGAAGATCCGATGGGAACACTTCATTTTTCCATCGGCTTTCCGTTTTGATTTTAAGTGGAATTCTGACGA